>NZ_JBHNYT010000006.1:0-269300 GCF_054960575.1 Pseudoalteromonas sp. PSi26
TCTCTTTGTGCAATACAATTTTAAAAGCCAATGATTCACAAAGAGGTTAAGAGACGCTGCGCTTTAGAGGTAGAGCTTATTGAACTGACATAGTTGCATGAGCAAACTCGGCGTGTAAAAACCAAATTTAGGATTGGTTTTGCTCTTCTCATTTACTCCTCATTCACTTCTCTTTGTGCATTAAGATTTAAAAGCTCAGTTTTTAAAAACAAAAAAGGAGCATTGCTGCTCCTTTTTAACTGTTTCTTAGGTTTATTAAATATCAAACCTGTCGGCGTTCATTACTTTTACCCATGCATTTACAAAGTCGTGAACAAAACGGGTTTTATTATCGTCTTGTGCATAAAACTCTGCCAATGCGCGTAAAATTGAGTTTGACCCAAATACTAAATCTACGCGTGTTGCGGTCCATTTAGTTGCACCGCTTGCGCGGTCAACAATGTTGTAAAGGCCATTACCTGTTGGCTCCCAGCGGTTTGCCATGTCGGTTAGGTTTACAAAAAAGTCGTTACTTAACGTTCCTACGTTATTTGTAAATACACCGTGTTGTGTGCCGCCATGGTTTGTGCCAAGCATTCGCATACCACCAATAAGCACCGACATTTCAGGGGCGGTTAACCCCATTAGTTGGCTACGCTCAAGTAATAGCTCTTCAGCAGATACCACGTAATCTTTTTTCAGCCAGTTTCTAAAACCGTCGTGAATCGGTTCAAGTACGTCGAACGATTCGGCATCGGTCATGTCGTCGGTTGCATCGCCGCGCCCTGGCGCAAACGGTACGTTAACCTCTACCCCTGCATTTTTAGCTGCTTGTTCAACCGCAGCAGTGCCGCCAAGTACAATTAAATCGGCCATGCTAACAGGTTTACTTAAACCGGCTTGTACTTTTTCAAGCGCTGCTAACACACTTGCTAAGCGCTCTGGTTCATTGCCTTGCCACTCTTTTTGTGGTGCTAAACGAATGCGTGCACCGTTTGCGCCACCTCGGTGATCAGAGCCTCGGTACGTACGCGCACTGTCCCATGCGGTGTTAATTAAATCGCTGGCACTTACGCCACAATTAAGAAGTGTTACTTTTAAATCGGCAATTTCGGTATCTGTTAGGGTGTAATCAACGCTTGGAATTGGGTCTTGCCAAATTAAGTCTTCGCTTGGTACATCGGCACCTAAGTAGCGCGCTTTTGGCCCTAAATCGCGGTGCGTAAGTTTAAACCATGCGCGTGCAAACACGTCTGAAAAGTATTCAAAGTCGTTATGAAAACGCTCAATTATTTTACGGTACGCTGGGTCCATTTTCATGGCCATGTCGGCATCGGTCATAATTGGGTTTAAGCGAATTGATGGGTCTTCTACATCGACCGGTTTGTCTTCTTCTTTAATGTTTACAGGTTCCCATTGGTGAGCGCCTGCAGGGCTTTTTGTCAGTTCCCATTCGTAGTTTAAAAGAAGGTCACAGTAGCCGTTATCCCATTTTGTTGGGTGTGTGGTCCACGCACCTTCAATGCCCGATGTCATTGTATCGCGGCCAATGCCCCGTGTTTTGTGGTTGCTCCACCCCATGCCTTGCTCTGAAATATCAGCCGCCTCGGGCTCTGGACCAAGGTTTGACTCTTTCCCGTTACCGTGTGTTTTACCTACTGTGTGACCACCTACGGTAAGCGCTGCCGTTTCTTCGTCGTCCATTGCCATGCGGGCAAACGTTTCGCGAACTTGTGCTGCGGTTTTAAGCGGATCGGGTTTACCGTTTACCCCTTCTGGGTTTACGTAAATTAGGCCCATTTGAACAGACGCTAACGGGTTTTCCATTGTGTCGGGTTTATCAACATTTTGGTAGCGTTCGTCGCTTGGTGCTAACCATTCTTTTTCGGCGCCCCAGTATACGTCTTTTTCTGGGTGCCAAATGTCTTCACGGCCACCGGCAAACCCAAAGGTTTTTAAGCCCATTGATTCGTACGCCATGTTGCCCGCTAAAATAATTAGATCGGCCCACGAGAGTTTGTTACCGTATTTCTTTTTAATTGGCCAAAGTAAGCGGCGCGCTTTGTCGAGATTGGCGTTATCGGGCCATGAGTTTAAAGGGGCAAAGCGTTGATTTGCCGTGCCACCGCCGCCACGTCCGTCAGATAAACGGTACGAACCTGCCGAGTGCCATGCCATGCGGATCATTAAACCACCATAGTGACCCCAGTCGGCTGGCCACCAATCTTGGCTTTGGGTCATTAAGTTTTTTAAGTCAGTTTTTACGGCTTCTAGGTCTAGAGATTTGAACGCTTCAGCGTAGTTAAAGTCGCTGCCGTAAGGAGAACTTTTTGTATCGTGTTGATGTAGAATGTCGAAATTAAGTGCGTTTGGCCACCAATCTGTGTTTTGGCCAGCTGTTTGTGTATTGCTGCCATGCATTACTGGACATTTTCCGGCGCTAGAGTTGCTCATTTTTCAATCCTCTTGGTGTAAAATAAAATACGTAAGCAATGGTCAATTTGTTTAGGTATTACTATTTTTAATTCATGCAAATGTTGCTTAATCAATTATTTATATACTTGTACTTATTTTGAATTACCAATATAGGCTTATTTTTTGAGCTATACCAACAAATGCACCGTATTTAAAACGATTGGAGCGATTTGTATTTTTGATTGATACTCAAAAAACAAGCTCTGGTGAATAGAGGCTTGAGTTAGTGCTGCAAACAAGTGGGTTTTAATATTTTGATCTTTTTTTAAATAACGATGATCGAATTAAAAAGTAGCGGCGTAATGGTAAGTGAAGGGTTTGAAAGTGGCTTTGGTTTTCCATAGCGCACATAGGAATACCCCCCTTCGCCATGAAATTGTAGTTATAATGTTAAAGGTGTATTACTAAGCCCAATACACCTTTACTTTATAAACTAAATTTATCAGTTTTATGTTAGTTGATCATAATTAGCTAACGTTAGTTAAGTTTTCCCTAACCTTTGACGTTTTAGCAGTTTTAACCAGCTCACCCAGAGCTGGTTTTTTTTGCCTAAAATTTACCACTACACAATGCTTTCATAATAATAATTTATAATGTGCCGTAAACTCGCCCTCAAAACAAAACCTGCCCTAGTGAGTTTAGATTGTGCGTGTTAATATTATTTTTGCAATTAATTATTTTATTTGGGCATGTTGATGCGTTATTACTTTTATTTACTATGTATTTGTTTTACTTTGTTTTCAGAGTCGGCTATTGCCGCTGAGCAACAAACAGAAGCCCCCTCAAAGCAACAAGAACAGCAAGCGCTCGAACAACTTAAAGAGCCTATGTATAAACCGCTTATGGAACGTTACATTTTAGATGAGCTAAAAGCGGTTCGCCAAGATCAGCAAAAACTACGTGAAGATGTAACTAAGCAAGTTACGCACGCGCAATTAGACACGGCCGACAGAGCCCTTACTTACACCACCGATACAATAAATAATGTGTTTTTTATTATTACCGCCACGGCATCTATTTTGGTACTTGTTGGCTGGAACTCGCTGCGCGATGTTAAAAACAAAGTAGAAGACATTGTAAATACTCGCGTGAGTGTTATTACCGACGAATACGAAGACCGATTAAAAATTCTGGAAGAAAAGCTGCGCGTTCGTTCTGAAGAAATACTTAGCAACCAAGAACGTATATCGATTACAAATGAGGTTCATTCGTTGTGGATGCGCGCAAATTTAGAAAGTGATTATGCTAATAAGATCGAGATTTTTGATGAAATTTTAAAACGTAAACCTGAAGACGTTGAAGCTATTGCCTACAAGGCTGATGCCCTGCTTGAAATTAATCAAACCGCCAAAGCTATTGATTTATGTAACCAAGCAATTGATATAGATAGCGATTATGGTTATGCGTATTGGCAACGTGCGTGTGCGTTTGCGTTAATACACGAGCACGCCGATGCGCTGGCCGATATAAAAATGGCACTTGAGTATTCACCTAACTTACGTAATGAGTTACTTCACGAAAGTGCATTTGCAAGCCTGCACGATAATAATAGTTTTAATACTATTGTGGCGGGCGAGTAAGTTTAGCTTGCTTATATAGTTTGTAAAAAAGAGCGAAAGCTCTTTTTTTATGGCTGTAATAAAGTCCTATGCTTTGTGTATTAAGGTTTTAAAAGATTATTATTCACAAAGAGGTTAAGAGGCGCTGCGCTTTTAGAGTTAGGAACTAAGTAATTTAATATTTTATCTGAAACAAGAAGCTACGCTTCTAACGTGAGCAAGCTCTACGTCTACAAAATAAAGCTAAACTATGACCTGTTCACTTTGTTTTCTCATTTACTCCTCATTCGCTTCTCTTTGTGTATTACTGTTTTAAAGCCCATATTCACAATGCCGTCGCTAAATACAGCCTGTAGAAGCGTTTTAGTTATGCTATAAAAGTGATTGTTTTACCACCGAGAAGTGAATGAGAAAAACAGGAGCAGTGACTAACCAATATTTTTTAACTCTGTGTAGCGCGAAGCGCCTCGGTGCACTCTGTGGTCATATCTAATTTTAAGTAATAAGAAGCTTCACTTCTAACGTTAGCAAGCTCTACGTCTACATAACAAAACTCTACCCTATTTACTTTGCCTTCTCATTTTATTCTCATTCGCTTCTCTTTGTGTATTACTGTTTTAAAGCCCATTATTCACAAAGAGGTTTAGAGACGCTGCGCTTTTAGAGGCTGGGACAAAGTGATTTAATATTTTATCTGAAACAAGAAGCTGCGCTTCTAACGTGAGCAAGCTCTACGTATACAAAACAATGCTAAGGTATGCCGCGCTTTTAGAGATAGGGGCTGGCTAAGTAATTTGATAAAGGATTACGTGAGCAGGCTTTGGGTATAAAGCATACGTGCTAAGTATACCTTTGGCCGCTTTAATTTTGTTCGGAGCTTTAGGTGTTAGCGTTTAAAGTACAAGTCGATTGCTTTGGTGAGTAACTCGTCGAGTTGCTCTTCAAAGCCATCCATATCGATTTCAAAATAACTAAAGTACTTTTTAACCTGCAATTGCGATAGGTTACGGTTTTTTACGCTGTATTGGCGTTCGTCTTTTTGTTTATCGTAACGCGGTAAAAAGACAAATTGTGCGTAGTACGGTGACTTAATATGCTTGTTGGCATAACGACAAAAATCTTCAATATATTCTGCGCCTTCAGGGCCTAAACAACCGGGCTCTACTCTGTACATTAAGCGAAGTTTTTTGTCGTCAGTAATTTGCATAATAATCCTTAACGAAAAAATAATACGCGGATTATTTTTCCGTTTTTAATTTGATAGCTCGATACAAGCTCTGAGCGTTTATCTATTACGTTTTCGTCTGCTGAACAGGTTTCTGATAGCTCATGGTCTATTACTATATCACCGTGTACTATGCGTTTAATTGGCGATGAGTGGATACACTTTAGCTTTTTAAACATCAAACCATAACGTGCAATTAGTTTTTCTTTTCCTTTAAATAATAGCTCATTGGGGAAAATATAAAACTCTACATCTTCATCGTAAACACGAATAAACTCTTCAATGTTGCGCGCGTTATAGGCTTTTATAAGTTGTTCAACCACAGCTAGTGATTCGCGTGATTGCTTGGCTTTAGCTTGCTGTTTAGCTGTTAAGGCCTCTTTTGCTTGGGCTACTGCTTTTTCTGCTTCGGCTACGGCTGCTGCCTTTTCTATTTTATTTTTAGGCTTTTCAACGGGCTTAGGTGTTTCATCGCCTAACACTTTTGAGTCGTCTGGTTTGGTTGGGTCAACAACCGGTTTTTTAAGCTCAGGGGCTTTGTATTCAAGTGTGTTTACTTTTTCGTCCGCTTTTTGCTGTTCGTTAGTGGGCTCTGTGGCATAACTATTTAAAGCTAGCGTAAAGGTAAATAAAGCAAAAAAAATAGATAACGATTTCATAACTTTCCTAATAAAAACACTAAGCGTGTATTGTATTGCAACATAGCAAATTTTAACGTTTTCGGGTAGCAATTAAATAAATGACCTTGGCTTTCATAGCGAAGTTTAGCTTGAGTTTAACCCAGCTTTTAAAATAATTTTGTTAAACACATAATTTTTAATGATGGTATGAAAAGTGATTGCTTCACCTCCAAGAAGGAAAGGACGGAAGCCGTGACTAATTGTTACTCTTTTTTCTCGGTGTAGCGCGAAGCGCCTCGATACGCTCGGTGGTGATACCTTTTTTTAAGTAACAAGAAGCTACGCTTCTAACGTAAGCAAGCTCTATGTCTACAAATCAAAGCTAAACTATGACCTGTTCACTTTGTCTTCTCATTTACTCCTCATTCGCTTATCTTTGTGCATTAAGATTTCAAAAGCAGTGGCTGAATGTAGCCTACAGACTCGCTTTACTTTCGTTTAATAGCAACTGCTATAAAAGTGATTATTTCACCACCGAGAAGTGAAGGAGAAGATCAGGAGTAGTGACTAAAAAATGCTTTTAACTCTGTGTAGCGCGAAGCGCCTCGGTGCACTCTGTGGTGATACCTTTTTTAAGTAATAAGAAGCTGCGCTTCTAACGTGAGCAAGCTCTACGTCTACAAAACAAAGCCCTAGCCAATTTATTTTAGCTACTCATTTACTCCTCATTCGCTTCTCTTTGTGCATTAAGATTTCAAAAGCAGTGGCTGAATGTAGCCTGCAGAAGCACTTTGCTTTCGTTTAAAGCAACATATTACTTATGCTATAAAAATGATTATTTCACCACCGAGAAGTGAAGGAGAAGACGAGGAGTAGTGACTAAAAAATGCTTTTAACTCTGTGTAGCGCGAAGCGCCTCGGTGCGCTCTGTGGTCATATCTATTCTTAAGTAATAAGAAGCTACGCCTCTAGCGTGCGTCTACAAGACAAAGCTCTACCCTGTTTATTTGGCTACTCATTTTCTTCTTATTCTGTTCTCTTTGTGCAATACGGTTTTAGAGCCAATGATTCACAAAGAGGTTAAGAGTCGCTGCGCTTTTTGAGTCTGGTACTCATGATTTTATAATTATTAAGGCATAAAAAAAGCCGCATAAAATGCGGCTTTGGAGGTTAGTCTCACTTCACTTTGGGCGTGTCTCCAAAACTTAGTGAATACGTTACCAAGGAACTGTTTTATCGATTAGATAGACTCTAATGCAATTTTAACCATTTCGTTAAACGTGCTTTGACGCTCATCGGCAGGTGTTGCTTCGCCAGTGATCACGTGGTCACTTACGGTGAATAACGCCATTGCGTTTGCGCCGTATTCAGCTGCAACGCCATATAAACCGGCTGTTTCCATATCTACTGCAAGAACGCCTAACTTATCTAAATCTTTGTAGAAAGTGTCGTCTGCTTGATAGAAAGTGTCGGTTGTGAATACGTTACCTACTTTTGCTTTAATACCTAGCTCTTTTGCGGCGTTTACGCCGTTTAACAGTAGGTCGAAGTCTGCAATTGCAGAAAAGTCGTAACCACGAACACGTGCACGGTTTACGTTTGAATCTGTGCTTGCACCTTGTGCAAAAATTACGTCACGGATTTTAATGTCGGTACCAATACCGCCACATGTACCAATACGTATAATGTTTTTTACGCCAAAGCTAACAATTAGCTCACGTGCGTAAATAGACATTGATGGAATACCCATGCCTGAACCCATAATGCTTACTGGCTTACCTTTGTAAGTACCTGTAAAGCCAAACATGTTGCGTACACCCGTTACTTGTACCGCATCATCTAAAAAGTTTTCAGCAATATATTGCGCACGTAGCGGATCGCCTGGCATTAAAACTGTTTCGGCGAAATCACCAACATTTGCATTTATATGAGGAGTACTCATTCGTTGTTTCCTTTTTATTTTTGCGCGTTTAATTGAGTTAAAAAGCTGTCGCCATATTCAAGCTCAGACAAGTTAAACCACTGTGCTAGTGTTTGACCAATATCTGCAAAACTGTTTCGTTCACCTAGCGGTGTATTATCCATACCAGGCTTATACGCTATCACAGGTACGTATTCACGCG
Organism: Pseudoalteromonas sp. PSi26; assembly: GCF_054960575.1. Lineage (NCBI taxonomy): Bacteria > Pseudomonadati > Pseudomonadota > Gammaproteobacteria > Alteromonadales > Pseudoalteromonadaceae > Pseudoalteromonas > Pseudoalteromonas sp. PSi26. Next base: position 7,982 of record NZ_JBHNYT010000006.1, read on the forward strand.
TGTGCTCAGAACCTGGAAAGGTTGGGTCACATCCGTGGTCGGCAGTGATCATTAATACATCATCTGCATTTAACTGGTTTAGTATAGTTGGTAAGTAGTCATCAAATTCTTTTAATGCTTTAGCGTAACCTACAGGATTACGGCGATGACCAAATTTTTCATCAAAATCAACCAAGTTGGTAAAAATTAAGCTGCGATCAGGTGCTGTTGAAATAACCTCGCTGGTTTTTTCAAGCAAGTTCATAAGCCCTGGTGCTTTGTGCTTTTGGGTTATGCCTTGATGCGCGTATATGTCTGAAATTTTACCAATACTAATTACTTCGCCGCCGTCTTTTGCTAGTACATCTAACAATGTTGGTGCTGGCGGAAGTACTGAATAGTCACGACGATTACCTGTTCGTGCAAAGTCTTGACTATTTGAACCCAAAAATGGCCGCGCAATCACTCGCCCTATATTCATTTCATCAAGCAGCGCCCGTGCGATTTCGCAAACTTGATAAAGCTTCTCTAGGCCAAATGACTCTTCATGCGCGGCTATTTGAAACACGCTATCAGCTGAGGTGTAACAGATTGGTTTACCTGTTTTTACGTGCTCTTCACCTAGCTGTTCTAATATGGTTGTTCCTGATGCATGGCAATTACCTAAGATGCCAGGAATACCTGTACGAGCTATAAACTCGTCTACAAATTCTTGTGGGAAACTTGGCTGTGTTTTTGGGAAGTATCCCCAATCAAATAACACAGGTACGCCAGCCATTTCCCAATGGCCTGATGGAGTGTCTTTTCCGCTAGAAAGTTCTTTAGCGTAACCCCATGCACCTTGTGGTGCTTGGCGGTCTGACACTAAACACGTTTCTCCACCGGCGGCTTCACAGGCATCGACTAAACCTAATTTTGATAGGTTAGGAAGCGAAAGTGCACTGCCTGTTTCGTCGTAATATGCTTTTAATAAGTGAGCGAAAGTATTGGCGCCAAGATCACCAAATTTATCTGCATCTGGTGCTGCACCGATTCCTAGGCTATCTGCCATTAAGATAATTGCTCTTGCCATTTTGACCTCACTTTGTTTCTAGGTGGTTACTTTATCTGCTGAACGATTTTTCCGTACAGGACAAAAGTCCTGTTTCATAAAACCTAAACATTATAAATTTGTGTTCTTAAGCGAAGCAAAAGAGATTAATCGTGTCTTTTTTGCTATTGTGATCTACCAACAATATATCCTTCTGTGTGGGTGAGAACTTTAGTGACACGAACAACTATTATAGCTATTGCTGGCGCGTCTGCGTCGGGCAAATCTCTTTTTAGCCAAACTATATACAACGAGTTGGTTAATGAGCTTGAACCGGGCGCAATTGCCATTATTGAAGAAGATGCTTATTACAAGGATCAGTCGCATTTGCCGATGGCTCATCGTACGCAAACGAACTACGATCACCCTGATGCATTTGAACATGAGTTAATGCTTGAACATTTAACTCAACTTCGTAGCGGAAATTCAGTAGAAGTACCAACATATGATTATGCACAGCATACCCGCAGCGATAAAACGCGACGTGTAGCCGCTGCAAAAATTTTAATTGTTGAAGGTATTTTATTACTGAGCGACAAAGCGCTTAATAAAGAATTTGATATTAAGGTATTTATAGATACCCCTTTAGATATCTGCTTAATGCGTCGTATGCAACGTGATATGGAGCAGCGAGGCAGAACGTTACAATCTGTTGTTGAACAGTATCAAGCAACTGTAAGACCGATGTTTTATCAATTTATTGAGCCTTCTAAGCATAATGCAGATTTAGTAGTGACTCGAGGCGGCATGAACCGCGTTGCGATTGATATTATAAAAAGTAAAATTAAATATTTACTACAAGAATAACAACGGGAAACATTTGTATGACAACATTTATGAGCTTAGTAGGCATGTGTGTGCTGCTGGGTATTGCCTTTGCCGCGTCAACTAATCGCAAGGCAATTAATTTAAGAACCGTTGCTATAGCATTTGCAATGCAAGTTGTTATTGGCGGCTTTGTTCTGTTTTTTGACGCAGGAAAAAACGTATTAGCAAGTATGTCAGCAGCCGTTTCATCGGTTATTGGCTACGCGAATGACGGGATTGGCTTTTTGTTTGGCCCGCTGGCATCGCAAGACACGCTAGGTTTTATTTTTGCAATTCAGGTTTTGCCCGTTATTGTGTTTTTCTCAGCGCTAGTTGCTGTTTTATATCACATTGGCATTATGGATTGGATTATTAAGATTTTAGGCGGTGGTTTACAAAAGCTTTTAAAAACCTCGCGCACAGAATCACTTTCAGCAACGGCAAACATTTTTGTTGGCCAAACTGAAGCACCGTTAATTGTTAAACCTTTTATAGCAACAATGACCAAGTCTGAGTTGTTTGCTGTAATGGTAGGTGGCTTAGCCACTGTAGCTGGGTCTGTAATGGCGGGTTACGTAATTATTGGTGTAGAGCTTAAGTACTTAATTGCAGCCAGCTTTATGGCGGCACCGGGTGGTTTTTTAATGGCAAAAATGATTGTGCCAGAAACAGAAACACCTAAAGATAACTTAGCTGATTTAGATTTACACGATGACGATAAACCGGTAAATGTAATTGATGCGGCAGCATCAGGCGCTGCAAATGGCATGCATTTAGCGCTAAACGTAGGTGCAATGCTACTGGCATTTGTTGCACTGATTGCGCTTTTAAACGGTTTATTAGGTGGTGTGGGCGGATGGTTTGATCATCCAACATTAACGCTACAAGAAATTTTAGGTTATGTATTTGCTCCTGTTGCATGGTTACTCGGTGTACCGTGGGATGAAGCAATTATAGCCGGCAGTTTTATTGGTCAAAAGATAGTAGTAAACGAGTTTGTTGCTTACTTAGACTTTATAAATTATCGCGATACGTTAAGTGCGCACACACAAGCAATTGTTACGTTTGCTTTGTGTGGATTCGCTAACTTATCATCGATAGCCATTTTACTAGGTGGGTTAGGCGGTATGGCGCCTAGCAGGCGGAAGGATATCGCACGCTTAGGGCTCAGAGCAGTGTTAGCAGGATCTATGGCTAACCTTATGAGCGCAGCAATTGCTGGGTTTTTCCTCTCGCTAGCTTAGAAACTTAAGAGATGAACCGGTGTTGCAAAACAAGAAGTTAGTACTTTAAGGGGTTAAAGTGCTATCTGACTTGAACGATACTTCACCAAGGGCCGCAAGGCCCTTTTATCGTTTTAGCCGTAAATTACCTTATCCTTTACCTTATCCCTTTTTACCTTATCCTAACTACCACTTAATCATTATAATGCTCTATTTTAATCACTTTTTTTTGTAATTATTCTATTTTGTTCCACACTTAAGTTAGTGTTTTTAATCCAATAATGACTCGCTGTTGTGAAATACATTCTGAACCTTTTTATACTTGTTTTATCGTTTTCTACTTTAGCTGAAAAACCGTTACTGGTAGTTACAGAATTAGCACCGCCTAATCAATTTTTAATAGACGGTGAAGTTCAAGGTAAAGGGACACAGTACATAAGGGACATATTTAAACAGGCCGGTTTAACACCAGACATACAAATGTACCCTTGGGCTCGCGCTTATAAAATGGCAAGCGAGGAGAAAAACACGTTTATATACAGTATTGCTCGTACAGCAGAACGAGAAAATCAATTTCAGTGGGTAGGCGAAATTGGTCGCTTTGAAATGGGGTTTGTTGGGCTATCAGACAGAACAGATATAGTAATCAATAATATTAACCAAGCAAAAAATTACAAAATTGCTATGCAACATAACGACTTTTCAACACAAACTCTCACAAAAATGGGGTTTGAGGGCGTTATAACTTCAGATATACAGCATTCTTATCAGTTACTACTAGCGAAAAAAGTAGATCTAATATTAGATGACCCGCATTACATGCTCCAATACAGTGATTACTTCAAACTTAAGCCTGGCCACTTAAAGTTTATTTTTAAAATAGATGCACTAACAACGGTTGCTTATTTAGCTGCAAATAAAGATACAGATACAGTTCTTATAGAAAAAATGCAAAAAGCACATAAAGAGATAAACAAAACTAAAAAAAGCCCTTACGGTAAATAAGCAAACTTCTAATTTGTATTGTTTACCTGTGCTGAAAACCAATAACAAGTGTTTGTTACCTCATCGTATTAATTAGTACTTTAATAAGCGCTGCAAGCACTTGTCAGCTTCTTCGCTTTTATACCAACCTGCAATGCAAAACGTATCGTTATCTGCGTAAAAAACTCTTTTAGAGCAGCTTTCACGCGCTTTTTCATCCTCAAAAGATCTCTTAATTAAGGGAGTTGGTATTATTCATTAAAACTGGCTATTTCGACATTTTATTGCCACGTATTTCTGCCAAAAAGTAGTGGTGTTTAGGGGGAAATAGAATCACTTAAATTGTGCTTGTGTGCAGTAGGTAGGGTTGTTACATAAGTTAGGTTTATTTTAGGCACAAAAAAAGCGCCCTAGGCGCTTTTTTTCATTTTACTTAAAAAGTAAAATTATACAGCTGTGATGTTATCAGCTTGAGGACCTTTTTGACCTTGTGAAAGAGTAAACTCTACACGTTGGCCTTCAGCTAAAGTTTTGAAACCTTCGCTTTTGATTGCTGAGAAATGTGCGAAAACGTCTGGGCCATTTTCTTGCTCGATGAAACCAAAACCTTTAGACTCGTTAAACCACTTAACTGTACCTGATACGATGTTAGACATTGTAATATCCTGATATAAAAATAAAAAATATGCTCATATGAGCGGGTGTAGCAAAAAATGAGATGGTACTTTAAAAACTTCAGGACGGTACTACAAGTATTACTTATACAACAACGAAATGGAGATTTATAGCTTACATGCTTTCTTTCTAGCTGCGGCCCACTATATAGATAACCAAATATAAGTCAAGCACTTCCTTTAATTACTGAGCAACAAATAACCACATTGTGTTTGCTAGCTTAAAATTCAAATTCTAGGGCTAGTCTAAAACTGTGGTTTTTTTCAGACTGGCTAATTTCACTTATAAAGCCAGCTTCCCATTTTAGCTGTTTTTGGCCTTCAAACCGGTATAACCCAATAAACCCGGGTCCAATTCCGATAAAATCCTCCCCTGCATACAACTCAATAGAGGGTTGAAACGCAGACAAGTATCGGTAGCGATATTGTGCCCTAAACTCTGTCTCCCACTCATTCTCTATGTCTTGCCCCCATTCGTATACCAAAAAAGCATTCATGGTGAGACTTGCACGACCGAACTCTTTTTCAACTACAAATCCCGTTGTGGCTTCAAAAACATCTTTGATATGTTGTTTTTCTAGTTCAAACAAAGCGCCCCAATCGGCCCATAACCGGCCTTGCTCTATTAGTTGCCATCTAAGCTCTAACTCATACGCTTGCAAGCCAAAGTCGCCGTTATCATCTCGCTCGCCCACTAAATAGCCTTCCAATGCCATGGTGTCGTTAATTGCGCCGCCTAAGCCAACGCGCTGCGCTAAAATATTACCACTGTCGGTTTGATGTGACACAAGCCGCCACTCTAGCTCGCGCTCAAACGGCAACACATACGGATGATAAACTTTATCAACCACTATGCCATCAGCATAAGCCAGCTTAGGTATTAATAAACAAAAACCAATTAATACAGTGGCTGCAAATAGGTTTATTGCTTTCATGATTGTTCCTTAGTTATTGATTTAGGAATAAAATAACAAACTGATAAAAATAACACGCTGCTCAGCACATAACTTAAAACACTGGTTAAATTAGGCGTAGCCTCATAACCGATAAGAGCTCGCAATACTCGTCCAAACTCTGAGTTTTCGGTTAAAATGGCACGTAAATCCCATACGGTTACCGTTGTTGCTATCAAATCAATTTGGCTCGCCAAATCAAGCGCCACAACTAGTTTTGCCGAACTATTTAATGCTAACAATACCAATAAAGGGATAAGCCCAAAGCGCTGCTTGGTTGCACTCAATAAAAAATACAACAACACGCTAAAGCTGCTGCATATTCCCAACCCTAAAAAAGTGCCAATAAATAAACTTCGAGCCGCTTCGTTGTTTTGCCAATAGCCAATTAGGTAAATAATGTAGTGACTTAAATAAAGTGTCATTACGCTAATAATCGCAATCATAAAAGCAGCTGTTGCTTGTTTAATGGCGTAGTAAAGCGCACTAATAAAAATTAAAATACACAAACCAATTTGGGCATACTCTAAACCCTGATAATCAAACAAGGGGCTAATTAACGGCGCACTTTTTACAAATAAAAATGTTAGGCCTATGCCTAAAACAAGCATACCCAGCAACCGTAATAAGCTTTGCTTGGCAATCACTTGCAGTAAAATAAGTAAAATGGCGACCGGCAGCAATTGATTGAGGCTCATCACTAGGCTAGTTATTAGCATTAGAGCGCTCCTTTTCAGTCACTACGACAGCACCACGCGCCGTATTTGGCGAAAACTCGCCAAAAAACTCATAGCGCCCAGGGATTAACGGCCCTATATAGATAACGCTTTTGCGCTTAGGGTAAAGTACTTTTTCCCGGTTGAGATCGAAACTGTCGAATTCTTCAGGCGTACTATCTTGATTTTCGATTAACAAGCGTACCTTTTTATTAGCTGGCACGACGATTTCTGAGGGGTAAAACAAATGATCTTTTAGTACAATAAGGTAGTCTTTACTGGCGGCGTTAAATGACAAAAATACACAACAATATAAGTAAGGCCTAATAAGTCGTTTAATCACATTTAGCTCCTGCAAAAACTACTTGTACTTTTAAGCCACCCAAATCACTATCCGTTAGGTGAATTTCAGCGCGATATATAGCAATAATATGCTGCACAATTGCCATGCCTAAGCCTGTACCTTGTTCGCCCGAAGGGTGTTGGTCACCGCCAACACGATAAAAACGGTTAAATATTCGTTGTTTCTGATCGTCCGTCATACCAGGGCCACTGTCCTCTATTTGCCAAATACGTTGCTTGTGTATCTGCTTTAGGGTTATTTTTATTTGTCCATTGGCTGGTGCGTACTTTATAGCATTGCTAAGTAGGTTTGAAATCAGTGTCACTAAGGTAAATTCGTCGCCGTTAATTATAAAGTCGTCTCCCTCAAGACTGATAGAGTGGTTTTTAGCCTCTATTTTTTCATACAACTGGCTAACACCTTCTTGCGTGATCGCTAATAATGACTGCTCCTTAAATTGCTTTTGCCACTGCTCTGGCTGAGTACGCCCTAGTATTAGCATTTGCTCTACTATATTGGATAGTCGATTAATACCTTGAGTCATGGCTTGTAATTCTTGGTTATCGCCTTGTTGAGCTGCCAAATTATGCACATTAATTTTTAAACTGCTCAGGGGAGTACGTAATTCATGTGCCGCATCAGAGGCAAAAAAACGCTCTCTTAAATAGGCGGTTTCTACGCGTTTAAATAAGTCGTTTAAGCGGCTGATCACCGGTTTTATTTCTTCATCTGTCACCTGCCAATTGATCGCTGTGAAATCATTTGCTTGGCGCAGAGCTAACTGTTTTGATAAACGGGTTAATGGTGCCAGTGCATATTTAACAAAAAAGCTAATAAATAGTGCAAGCAAAGGAACCGCCCATAACATGGGTAACATGGCTGATAAAATAACCGCCTCAGCAAGCTCAAACCGCTTAGCAATCGGCTCGGCAACAATAACGGTGCGTAAAGAAGTAGCAAAAACGAATACCCGCATTCGCTGCCCTGCAATGTTAAGCGTTTGAAAACCCGTTTGATACTGGCTCAAATCAAGATTTAATTCGTCAGAGCCACTAAGGAGCTCACCCCCTTGCCAAATTTGATACAGTAACTGGGCGCTTTCTTGCATTTTTGGCGCCACGGCGTTTATAGATAAAGGCTGTTGCATCAACACTCCAGCGACCACTTTTAGCTCACTATCAAGTAGTTGCTCACCATGGCTCATACTTTTTTGGTAGCCTTTGACTAAAGCTAAAAAGCAGGTTAACACCATCATTGATAGTAAAATAAGGGTTAAACGCTTACGAATTGACATGGAGCATGATTACCTTTGTAAATCCAAGTTTGTGCAATCTAGCGGCGTTTTAATCACGTGAACTACCTCTTTCCCACGACATAGCCAATACCACGGAGAGTTTTAATAAAATTGCTGGGGAATTTTTTTCGTAGGTGATGAATATGCACTTCAATGGTGTTGGAGCCAACTTCTTCACCCCATTGATAGAGTTTATTTTCTAACTGCTGTTTAGATTGCACGCGACCTTGGTTTTCCAATAGCGCCTTTAGCAGCATGTACTCTTTTCGTGGTAGAGAAAGTAGCTCATGGTTGAGTGTGACAGTATGCGCTGACGTGTCCATAGTCACTTCACCACACTGTAATAAACTCGACTGAGCTTGATTTACTCGTCGGCTAGCTACGCGCAAACGAGCAAATAATTCGGCTGGTTCAAATGGCTTAGCTAAATAATCATCAGCGCCCATATCAAGCCCTTGCACTTTGTCATCTATGCTACTTCGTGCGGTTAGTATAACCACCGGAATCACTTTTTTTTGGGCTTTTATGTGCTTTAAAATTTGTGAACCATCACCATCGGGTAAACCAAGGTCAAGTATAACCAACTCTATTTCACCACTGCCTAAGCATTGCAACGCATGCTTAACCGTTGCGCTATGCTCTACACTGTAGCCTTCTTGGCGCAATGAGCGGCAAAGCCCTTGCGCCACAAGATGATCATCTTCAACTAATAATAAATGCATTGTTTATTTTGTTATCTCTTTAGTTTTTTATCTACTTTAGCTAATAAAGAGCTAATTGCTTGTTGACGATATTTATCAGCTTTAGCACGAGTATCACGAATACCTGCAGCTTGCGCAACTAACAGATGGACTTTAGCTTGATCATATTCACGTTCGTCATATAAAAACTCGCCATACAAGTAATTAGTATCAATGCCTTTTTTGTTAAAAGCGAGCGCTTGCTTAAAAAACTTATCGGCGGTGTCATCATCACCAAAACCAATTGGCCAACCCGGTACTTTACTGTATAAGGTTGCAAGGCTGGCATACGCTGAGCCACCTAAAGCACTGTCGTCTATTTTAAGGGCTTGCTCTAATGACGCTTTTGCATCTTTAGCATAGCCCAGGGCTCCTAATCCGCCCTTTGCGCCAGCAAAACTTGCCAGTACAATGCCGTTCCACGTATAGCTATTTGCTGAATCAGGATAGTTTTCAATAAATTGAGCACTTTGCTCACTGAGTTGAGTAAACGCTTTGATTTGTGCGTCATCTTTTAGCTCATAATTAGCGACCGCCCACTGCTGTTGAATAGCGAGTAAATCGCTTTGTTCGTCTGCAAATACCGGCGATGAAAACACACTAACAATGCTTAAATAAGCTACTAAAGTAAATTTTTTCATAATAAATCCTCTATTAACCTAAAAACTGTTTTATTTTAGGAAGTTGCTTAGCAATTGCGTTATCCACAATACGTGGAAAAACGCCATTAATACGTGCAAAAAGTTTCTCAGGAAAACCAATAAATCGTCTGGTTTTATTTGAGTTTAATAACGCAACTAACTCATCAGCCACCAACTGTGTTGAGTCCATTTGATTACCAAGCGCTTTGTTCATTGCCCGCGTTTGTGCATCATTAATGTCAGTATCGGTTGCTCTGGGTGCTAAATAAGTAACTTTAACGCCAGTATCTGAGAGCTCTCGTGATAGCGCTTCGCTAAAACCACGTAAACCGAACTTACTAGCACAGTAAAGTGTTTGATATGGGTAACCTATGCTGCCAAATGACGATCCAACATTAACTATGGTGCCTTTATTCGCATGCAACTGCGCTAAAAACAGCTGACATAATTTCATAGGGACGGCTAAATTAGTGCTCAGTAGATTATCAATTTGTTCGCTACTACAGTTACTTAAGCTTTGCATCACATTAATGCCTGCATTATTTATTAGTAACTTAGCGCCACCTAATTTTTTAGCTTTAATGGCTAGTGCCAACATGTTTTCGGCAACCGTTAAATCCCCCACAAAAACCATACTACCTGGGCACTGGCTACTTAACGTATTTAAGGTTTCACTATTTCGCCCCACCAAGAGTAGTTGCCAACCTTGGCCGTGCAGTGTTTTGGCAATGGCTTGACCAATACCGCCTGTCGCACCAGTTAATACACATAAGCCGGTATTCATGCGTGTTGCTCTTGTGCTGATGCTTTAAAAAACGGCTCGTCGTCTAAAGCGCGAAATATATTCCCGTATAAACGGTAAAAACACTTTGCACCATGTAAAATAGCCTGCTGATCCGCCTCGTCAGTAATTTGGTTCATCAAGTTTTCAAAAAACTTTACGTGCTCTATATCAAGCGCACCATGAGAGGTTAAATAGCTAAATGCTTTTTTAGGTAAACCAACTGCATCAGCAATATTTGAAGCTGCGCCATCAGCCAGTGCAATTGAAGTCCCTTCGAGTACATGGACCATGCCAAAAAAGCTTAATGGGTTTTTACGAGCGATACTGTCATACGCATACGAGACCATCATTTCGGTAGCAAATTGTGGCTTACTATGGCGCACACTTTCTTTATCAAACCCACAGGCTGCAATGTCGTTTAGCACCCACTCTTGATGACCAATTTCTTCTTCAATATATTCAGCTACCGCTTCACGTAACCATTCTTGCTCGTCAGTTAAACGTGCGCCAAGTGACATCATTAAAGGAACGGTGTGTTTTACATGATGATAAGCCTGCGCTAAAAACGAGGCATACTCTTCAAGCGTTGCTTGTCCGTTAAATACACGCTGTATAATTGGCGCAGCTAATAAGTACTCACGCTCGTTTTGAGTTTGTGCTTTTAATGTATTAAAAAAATTACTCATGGATCACTGCTCCAAGTCGGTAAAATTGTTCAAAGATAGGGCTATAGTGCTGGCTAATTGCCGCTCGTTTAGGGCGATTATTAGCGGTTAATAATCCTTGCTGCTCGTTTAAAGGTTGGGCTAAACGGTGCCACTTTTTAATCTGTGCGTAGTCGGGAAGTTGCTGGTTTACTGTTTTTAAATGTGCTTTTAATTGCTCATCACTAAATCCGGGAGCCGCATAAATAAGCGCGCTTAAAAATGGCTGGCTTTCACCAAACACCACCGCCTGCTGTATCGCACTTTGGCTTAAAATTAATGATTCAGGCCATTCGGCGCTAACATTTCGCCCCATACTGGTGATGATCAGGTTTTTTACTCGCCCTTTTATGTAAAGCTTATTATTGTGCTTAGTTACTAAGTCGCCAGTGGCGTACCAGGTATTTGGGTTATGCGGCGTTTGATTTAAGTACCCTAAAAATAACGACCCTTTAATATATAACTCACCATTTTCAACTTTCGTTTCAACGTGCCCTAATACTTCACCTGCACTATTTACATCGTCATCATTGGGGGTATTTAAACTCACCACTGAGGCTGCCTCAGACAAACCATAACCTTGATAAACTGGTAGGTTATATTCTCGTGCAGTTAAAATTAAAGACTCACTAACCCGCGCCCCGCCAACAGCAATAAACTTAAGTGACTTTGGTGGCTGCCAGCCTTGTTTTGCAAAGGCAACTAAACACGTTAATAACTCAGGCACTAAAATAAGGGTGTTAGGTTTTACACTATCGATTGCATCAATGAGTTTGTTAGAATTTTTTAACCCTGAGCCAACAAAACCTAATTCATTTAGCGGCATTAAATGTACACAACCACCACTTAACAGAGGCGCATACACACCCGCTATATTTTCTAATAGTACTGGCAGCGGAAGTAAACATAAATGCACAGGGTTACTAATGTTTATTCGCTCACATAATGACTTAGCGACCTGCAACTGGCTTTGTGTTGATAAGCACACCCCTTTTGGCTCGCCAGTAGAACCTGAAGTAAATGTAATTTTTTGCGTACCAGTAAAATAGTCCACGGGCTCAATCGCATCGAGCTGATAAATATAAAAGGTATAATGCTCAAATAATGTTACCGACAATAAATGCTTACCAAGTGAATCACGTGGCATATCACTAATAAAAAACTGCGCACCGCATTGAGCTAGCACATACTGTGTTTGCTGATGACTAAAAAAATGGGCGATAGGCACCGCAACCTTGTTTGCAGCGCTGGTTGCGGCATCAACAACCAGCCAAGCTGGAGTATTATCAAGCTGGAAGGCAATTGCGCCAGAGTCTAAAGCGTTAAAAATAGCTGTCAGCTTATTAGTTTCTTGTTGTAACTCCAAAGCACTAATAGGCATTACTTTATTGGCTAAGTAACTAACAACCACGGGCTCATTCGCGACCTTATTAATATTATTTAATAGGCTCATAAGCTCTCCAACGCGGTCATCAAGGCATTAATTTGTTGTGTGCTTTGCTGTTTAATATTTAGCAGCATGGGTGTGTTAAGTACTTGCTGATGTGCCTGCGCTAAATTAACAATGCACACCGTAGGTTGGTTTGCATAATAACTTCCCCAACTTAATGGGTTTTCAACTACAAAGCTGTTAGCAACAGCAACTTCAGTGCAGTTAACACCCAGCATTCGAACCATCGCCCGTACTTTTTTTGTAGCGCAAAATACTAAATATTTAGCTCCAGTATTGTAAAGCGCCTCGTTAACAACAATAAAATGACCAAGCGTTGCCCTACGATGTGTAGAGCATAAGTTACCTAACTCAAATATTTTGCTACGCGGAGTTTGTCCTAATATAAAGTGCTCAATGGGCTCTGCAGTGTACTGCTCAATAAATAAGGGAGAGGTAGCTTGCCTTAAACCTAACGTACATTGCCCCTCACTTGTTGTGTATTGGCAAAGTAGTGGCATAAATGATTTAAGCGTTGCATTGTAAGCCACTAAAAATCCATCTTTTACCGCAGATTCTAGTGCATTGCGATGCTCACCATTTTCTCGAGCAGTTATTAAATGTGCCGAATTTGATATGTTATCTAGTGATAAGTTTGACTGTGCTAATTGCATAAACATCGCCCGTTTAAGAAGTATGTTTATAAGTTAAAGAGCGAAACTTAAAAAAAACTTAAGAAACAAAAAAGCCCTTAAATAAATTTAAGGGCTTTTAAAGTAAAGTCTATTTTTAAACTAAAGATTAATTCAAATTAAACATGTCTATATTAACTAGGCTCTGCCACTACGCAGCGATTACGGCCATGCTCTTTAGCATGGTAAAGCGCTTTGTCTGCACATTTATATACTTGGTCTATGTCATTGCTGTGAATTGGCCAAGTTGCAATTCCAATTGAAACGGTAATAAAACCGATTGTTTCCATTTGCGTTGTTTCAACAGTGGTGCGTAATCGCTCTGCTATTTTTAGAGCGCTTTGACTGTCTTCATGAGGCAATACAAGTAAAAACTCTTCACCACCAATACGCGATACAATATCCCCTTTTCGAGAGATCTTTTTTATAATATCGGCTAATACTTTAAGTGCATCATCGCCTTTATCGTGCCCAAAGGTATCGTTCACACGTTTAAAAAAATCGATGTCTATTTCTAAAATAGCGAAAGGTGTTTGCTTTAACATTAGCTGACTGAGTAAACCATTTAAGCTTCTACGATTGTGGGTGTTTGTCAGCGGATCGGTTTGGGCATCGTGCTTAAGTTGCCCTATTTGTGTTTGTAAAATATTGACGCCATTAAGCATGGCCAGTTTCAATCTTTGGCTTTCAAAGTACCACGCTTTTATTTTTTTTAGCTTTTCTATACTGTTTACTTCGTCGAGTCTGTTTGCACTACTAGCGAGTTGCTTTAATGGGCGTGAAATGAAATACGAAAATACACCTATGAATATGAAGGTAACTAACGCCATAGGGAGCGTTCTTGAAAATACTTCCATAATTAATGTATCTAAAGACGTAAGTGTTGCTTTGATGGGCCGTTGGGCCACTACGCCCCAGTTTGAATTAATAACGGGTGAAAATCCTGCGAGCATTTTTACCCCTTTGCTGTTTACTACAACGGCTTGTCCCGCCTCTCCTGTAATAACCGCATTGATTACTTTATTATTGGCAACGCTTGTACCTACTCGCTTGCTATCTGGGTGATACAGGATTTGCTTATTAGCATCGACGACATAAAGGTGCGATCCCCCTTCGTAAAAGTGTTGCTCTAGAAGATCATTTAAAATATTTCTTTCTTTTAAATATAACGAGCCGCCCACATAGCCTAAATAATTTCCCTCTTTGTCAAATAAGGGGTGCGATATAAATATAATTAAATTATTGGCTGCTGACATGTACGGCATACTAATAAGTGGCTTTTTTTCTTTTAAAGCCTGTGTTGCGCCGGGAGAGGAAATTGATTTTCCTATGATCTCAGGTAAATAAGGGGATGTAGCATTTATAACCCCATTCTTACTGATAACAACTGAATTAAAGCTATTTGTTTGCAAATTTAAGCGCGTTACTTCTTCTTGCAGCAATGCTGCATTATTTATGTTTTGCTCAATTTTATTTGCTGAATATGCAAGTTGTTGTTTTGCAGACTCTAAAAAGTTGTCGGTTGCTGAAGCTAACTTATTAGCGTAAGCGAAGTTACTTTTTAATGTATGGCTTACTAACTGCTCTTTTTGTACTTGGTACGTTGAATGAAAACTACTAATGAGCGTGGCTAAAGCCGCAGAAAAAGCCAATAGCACAATAAGAAGACGCAGATTAAGCACAGGAAATAATTTATTCAGCAAAAGTAAATAGCCCACAGTACACTGCTATTAAAGCAAGTACTTTGTTAAAAAGTATTTACAATTATACCCCGCCATTTATTAATTATCTAATATTCGAGCACATAGTGTATTTTAATAACCAGCCAAATAACTTTTTATTACATTGTGACGTTACATTCCCCCCTACTAACTAGGGTGCGCTTATTTTGCAGTTGTATAAAAAAATAGATAAGCTGCTTTTACTTGTTCATTTTATTTAGCTTTGGAGTGTATTTTGCTAAATAAGTATGTTTTATCGTCAATTATTTTTATATCTGGGTGCTTAATGCCATCAATTAAAGCGGTTGCAAAACCGGCTCTTTCTCTTGAGGAAAAACTTGGGCAAAAGTTAATGCTCGATTTTCGCTATTTTTGTGAACAAGGCACTGGTAAACATTGCAGAACACCAATGACAAAGCTACCAGAGTCATTGGCGCGCGTAATTAGCGACTATAACATTGGTGGCGTCATATTATTTTCAGAAAACACTCAGTCAATTGAACAAACCATTACGCTTAGCCACCAACTTCAAGTGGCTGCCCGTAAATCTTCAAGTAAACTGCCACTATTTATATCAATAGACCAAGAAGGCGGAAGAGTTACGCGTTTGCCGCGTGATGTTGCAACGTCATTCACGGGTAATATGTCTATTGGTGCAACCTATAAACAGCACGGCGTTGACTTTGCTACTAAATCAGCAACGGTTATTGCCAATGAGCTAACAGCCCTGGGGATCAATGTAAATTATGCACCTACCATTGATGTGAATATGAACCCAGACAACCCCGTTATAAATGTACGCTCGTTTGGTGAGAACCCACAACGAGTGAGTGAACTTGGCGCAGCACAAGTGGCTGGGTTTGAGAGCAATGGCATAATTACATCGCTCAAACATTTTCCGGGACATGGCGATACTCACGTTGATAGCCACACAGGACTCCCTAATGTTGCTCACTCAAAAAATACCATTTACGAACAAGATTTAGCCCCTTTTAAACATATTATTGCTAAGCAAAATCCCGGTATGATCATGACAGCGCACATACAATACCCAGCGCTAGATAGCTCAACCTTTGTCTCTGTAGAAGGCAAAACAATGATTAAACCCGCCACTATGTCGCGCACTATTATTACCGACATTTTAAGAGGTGAGCTTAACTATAAAGGCGTAGTGGTTACCGACGCACTTGATATGGCTGGTATTAGTCAGTTTTTTACACCCATTCAAGCTGTTATAAATACATTTTTAGCCGGCGTTGATATTGCGCTTATGCCAATAGAAATAAGAACGCCCGATGATATAAAAAAGCTTGATGAGCTTATTAAGTCGTTAGTTCATGCTGTCGAGTCAAATCAGTTAGATGAGCAAGAAATAACACTGTCGGCTGCGCGTATTATTTCGCTTAAAAATGCATTTGAGTTATCTACTGAGTTTGACCCTATTAATGCAGTAGTTAATGCAAAAAGTATATTAGGCAATAAACAACACAGAAAAATAGAGGCCGAGCTTGCTTTAGCAGCAATAACACAGGTAAAAAACACAGAAAACACATTGCCACTAAATTTAAATAATGGCCAACATATACATATTATTATGCCCGACACCCGTAAGTGTATGGCTATGCAGCAAGCAATTGAATCTGCAAGTTCATCATCTATTACGTTCAGCTGCAGCAGCTTACAAGGGTTTGACCCAGCACAAGCAACCCAGAGCATTAAAGCAGCTGATGTTGTCATTGCGGGTAATGCCACGCCTAATCAAAGCGCGGTTGAAATTGGTGGCATGGATGATTTAAAAGATGACCCTAATTTTGCGCTTAACACGCGCGAACAGCCACAAGCGCTTGAGTCACTGCTTGCCATGGCTAACAAATTTGATAAGCGTACTGTATTTATAAGTTTGAGGGCTCCTTACGACATCGCTAAATTTGGCGACTATGCCCACAGTGTACTGGCATCATATGCATACAATATTGATGTAGACACGCACGAACGTGTTTCAGGCCCAGCGTTTACCGCACTCGCTAAAGTAATAGTTGGGCAAGCCACTGCCAATGGCACCTTACCTGTTACAATTAAACCGCAAAAAGGCAATTAACATGAAACTAAATTGTGATTTGGGCGAAAGCTTTGGCTCATGGAAAATGGGGCTAGATGATCAAGTTATGCCACATATTGATATGGCGAACATTGCTTGTGGTTTTCATGGCGGTGACCCTGATGTAATAGCAACAACATTAACGTTAGCTAAAAAAAACAACGTAACAGTAGGAGCGCATCCCAGTTACCCTGATCTTCAAGGGTTTGGACGACGCTCTATGGCGTTAACAACAGGCGAACTAACAAATTGTATTCAGTATCAGATAGCAGCGCTTGAAGGCATGGCAAAAATACAGGGGCTTACGTTAAGCTATGTAAAACCACATGGTGCACTTTATAACGATATGATGGCTAACAACGACGTGTTAGCAACCATTATATCTGCTGTCGCGAGCTACCCTAGCAAACTAAAACTGATGATTTTAGCGACTAATCAAGCAGACAAACACATTCAGTTAGCTAAACAGTTTAATGTAGAACTAGTACTCGAAGCATTTGCAGATAGGCAATACACTGATGAAGGCTATTTGGTCTCTCGCAAACTCGATGGCAGCGTGCATGATAAACCCGCCATACTTGCACAGGTAAAACAGCTTATACAAACAGGCAGTGTAACTACACGCTCAGGTAAGCAACTAATGCTTAATGCACATAGCTTATGTGTCCATGGAGACAATAATGATGCAATTGAACTCATTAAAGAAATAAAAGCACTGTGTGACTGACATTTAATAATATATTAAAGCTGTAAACCCCCTTTACAGCTTTTTACCCTAACTTGTTAAATACACCCATAGAGTTAAATATGAGCTTCATCGCATTGCACTGTTAATTTAATAATCCCTCACTTATAACTGTACATAAGTTAACAACAGGGATTAATAATGAAACAACTTTTAGCACTTAGTTTTATATTAAGCGCAAGCCATTTAGCCAGCGCAAACGAGAATACACACACACTGCAACTTCAAGATGTATTTGATTTAGAATATGCAAATCAAATAGATATTACTGACGACGGAAAAACCGTTTACTTTGTGCGAAACCGCATGGATATAAAAACAGACCGAAAAGTGGGAAACATTTGGTCTGTTAATTACAAAACCAAACAAATGCAGCCCCTCACTTCCGGCGTTCATATGGATTACTCGCCAGTACTTTCTCCAGATGGGCAACGCCTTGCCTTTATATCTACCCGTGATGGCAGCAGCCAAATTTATATGAAGTGGCTTAAAACCGGTGCCATTGCCAAAATAAGTAATTTAACCAGTAGCCCTCGCGCTATTAGTTGGAGCCCCGATTCAAGCCAGCTTGTATTCAGCATGTTTGTACCAAGTAAAAACACGCCACCGGTTAATTTGCCAGGAAAACCGAAAGGCGCAACATGGGCAGAGCCGGCTAAATTTATTGATGACGTATACTATCGAGCCGACGGTGGTGGATACTCGCAAAAAGGCTTTAATCAATTATTTACACTTGATGCTAACGGCGGAAATGCTAAGCAACTTACCCGTGATGAATTTGATAACGCTGGCGATGTTAGCTTTAGTAAAGATGGCAGCTCACTTTATTATTCAGCTAATAGACATGAAAATAACCAGCTTAAACCCACAAATACTGAAGTATATAAGCTAAACCTTACCACCTTAGCCATTGAAGCAATCACTGATAGAAATGGTCCAGATCAACAGCCTAAAGTATCGCCTGATGGTCGCTACCTTGCTTATACAGGATACGATGATAAACGTACTAATTACGAAAACACTCAACTTTATATTCGTGATTTAAAAACCGGTGATACTCAAAGTCTGACTAGCGATTTCGATCGCAGCGTTGGCCAAATAAAATGGAGCGCAAATTCAAAAGGCCTCTATTTTAGCTATGCCGATGAAGGCCAAACCGCACTCGCCTACCAACCTCGTAGTGGTAAACGTAAGGTGATCACCGAAAAAATTGGCAGTGTGGCATTCGGCCGACCATACTCAGGCGGGGATTTTGATGTAAGCAATAACGGCGATATCGCGTTTACACTTGCCGACACTCAACGCCCTGCAGATATAGCCACCATTAAACGCGGTAAGGCAGAGCGCTTAACTTCACTTAATAGCGATGCGCTGGGTGATAAACAACTGGCTAAAGTAGAAGAAATTTGGCTTAAATCAAGCTACGACCAATTACCTATTCAAGGATGGATTGCTTACCCGCCAGGGTTTGATAAATCTAAAAAATATCCTTTAGTGTTAGAAATTCATGGCGGGCCGGTGGCTAATTATGGGCCTCACTTTAGTGCCGAAGTTCAGCTTTTTGCAGCAAAAGGTAATGTGGTGTTATACATGAACCCGCGCGGAAGTGACTCGTATGGAAAAGAGTTTGCACAAACCATTCATCATAATTACCCAAGTAATGACTTTGATGACTTAATGACTGGGGTTGATGCACTTATTGAAAAAGGGTTTATTGATGAATCAAAACTATTTGTTACAGGTGGCTCTGGCGGAGGTGTACTAACTGCTTGGATTGTAGGTCACACTGACCGATTTGCTGCTGCCGTTGTTGCAAAACCCGTTATAAATTGGATCAGCTTTGTACTAACTGCCGACTTTTATCCTTTTTTTGCTGATTACTGGTTTCCAGGCAAACCTTGGGACCACATAGCGCATTACATGAAACGCTCGCCAATTAGTTATGTAGGTAATGTGACTACCCCTACAATGCTACTAACAGGTGAAGCTGACTACCGAACACCCATTTCTGAAACAGAGCAATACTACCAAGCGCTTAAGCTACAAGGTGTAGACACCGCTATGGTTCGTATACCCGCTGCATCACATGGTATTACAGCGCGTCCGTCTAACTTAATGACTAAAGTGGCTTATATTCAATGGTGGTTTGATAAGCACAGTAAATAACTTTTCATTTGAGTTAATTATTAAAAGCCACTTTTTTAAAGTGGCTTTTGTATATTTGCAAAGTGTAAACCCCCTTTACATTTTAATGACACATTACATATCGGACTTAACCGATTTCTCAGTTAGTAAAATTTCGGTTTATAGCTCTTTTGATAGTTTGAGTTAGTAAAAAACCGGTTTGAGTCACTGTTTATAGCCTTTCAGTTAGTAAAAATTTGTTTTGTGAAAGGTAAGCGTTGGTAAAAAATCGGTTTATAAATTGAGTTTAAGCACTAAAAACATCAAAAATTAACGCATTTCCAACCTTTCATTGCTCTTTTAAGCCCCTTTACAACAAAAAAATACTTATAAAACGCTTTAATTAAGCGGTTAGTTAAACTCTGATCTACAAATGTGGTTAGCTAGTTAAATCGTGATCTGTATATCCATTGTTAGTCAAACTATGATCTGCAATACCCAAGAGACCTGATGTAAGTTTTATTCCTCATAAAAAATTCGCTTTAAATACGGCTAAGGGCTTTGTTATTAAGTAAGATTTTGTTGCACATAAAAAAGGGCCTTGCGGCCCTTGAGTAACACTATCTAGAAATTTTAGAACTGGTTCATGGTGTTATCTTCACCACCGGCTTTTAATGCGTT
This sequence comes from Pseudoalteromonas sp. PSi26, assembly GCF_054960575.1. Taxonomy (NCBI): domain Bacteria; kingdom Pseudomonadati; phylum Pseudomonadota; class Gammaproteobacteria; order Alteromonadales; family Pseudoalteromonadaceae; genus Pseudoalteromonas; species Pseudoalteromonas sp. PSi26. The sequence continues at coordinate 28,404 of NZ_JBHNYT010000006.1, forward strand.
ATCACCAGAGAAGTACTCTTTGTGTGTATCACCAATGTTAGAACCCGCTAGGTCTTGGTGCTTAACAGATGCTTGTTCACGGCGAATTTCTTGGCGTTGTACATCACGTACATAAGCAAGCATACCTAGGTCACCAAAGTAGCCCTCTGACAAAATATCTGTGCTAAGTGCTGCTGTGTGGTAAGTAGGCAGCGTAATTAAGTGGTGGAAAATACCCGCTTCACGTGCACCATCACGTTGGAAGTTCTGTACAAGTACGTCAGCAGCGGCGGCAAGCTCTGTTGCATCCATTTCTGGCGCCATAAGTGCTTTGTTGTCACCTAAGCTTGGGTATGCACTAAGGTCACGGCCTTCTTCTGCCCACTCTTGATAAACTTGCTCACGGAACTTAAGTGTCCAGTTGAATGAAGGTGAGTTGTTGTAAACTAGTTTAGCATTTGGTACTTGCTCTTTAACGCGGTTTACAAGTTCAGCAATTTGTTTTACATGTGGCTTTTCTGTTTCAATCCACAATAAATCAGCGCCCGATTGAAGGCTAGTTACACAGTCAAGTACTACGCGGTCTTTCTCTGTTCCTTCACGGAACTGGTACAGGCCATTTTCAAGGCGAGTAGGTTTACACAGCTCACCGTTGATTTTCATTGCCGTATCACCTTCGTTTAAGTCCTCTACACCATTAATAGGCGTAGTCTCTAAGAAGGCATTATACTGGCTTGCTAAATCACCTGGAGTTTTTGATACCGGTACTTTTTGAGTCAAGCTAGCACCTAATGAATCAGTACGCGCAACAATAATACCGTTATCGATACCTAGCTCTAAAAATGCGTATCGAACCGCATTAATTTTTGCTAAAAAGTCTTCGTGAGGTACGGTTACTTTACCCGCCTGGTGACCACATTGTTTAGCATCAGATACTTGGTTTTCGATTTGAATAGCACATGCACCGGCTTCAATCATTTTTTTAGCAAGTAGGTAAGTTGCCTCTTCGTTACCAAAACCGGCATCAATATCAGCTATAATTGGCACTACATGTGTTTCAAAATTGTCGATTTTATCAAGCACAGCTTGAACGTCGCCGCCATTCGCTTTTGCTTCATCTAGGTCATTAAATAAGTGATCAAGCTCACGGGCATCGGCTTGCTTTAGAAATGTGTAAATTTCTTCAATAAGCGCTGGAACAGATGTTTTTTCGTGCATACTTTGGTCAGGTAACGGACCAAACGCAGAGCGAAGTGCAGCAACCATCCAACCACTTAAGTAAACATAACTACGTTTAGTTGTTTTTTGGTGGCGTTTAATAGCCATCATCATTTGCTGGGCAGTAAATCCATGCCAACACCCTAAAGACTGTGTGTACTGGCTTGTGTCTTTATCGTAAGCGGCCATATCCTCACGCATTACGTCAGCTGTGTATTGCGCAATTTCTATCCCAGTACGAAAGCGATTTTGTAAACGCATGCGAGTTGCATACTCTGGGTTAATTGCCTGCCATGCATTTCCTTGAGATTGGCATAAAGTAGAAAGTGTATCGGTTTCACGTTGATATGTTGTCATAATAAAGTCCTTCGAACGGGTATATAAATAATTTATGTTGTGAGAGTGGCGACGTTGCTTGTGCTCCGTAGCGCTTAATTCAACATTAGGCTTATTTTTCAGATTTAGTAAATTTATAGTTTTTATTGCGACTATATTTTTTATGAATATCAAAAACACACTCAACATGGCTTTTTTACGTTATTGTTGCTCAAACGCACAAATACTATGGCGACCGTTTAAGGAAGGCAATTATGACCCACACTCTCACACATTCAGGACTCAGCGTAGATATAGAGCTCGCTGACTTTGTTAAAACTCAACTACTACCTGGTACACACTTATCAGAACACCAATTTTGGCAAAGTTTTGCAAAAATTGTTCAAACGTTAACGCCAATAAATAAAGCGTTGCTGGCCAAACGTGAACAACTACAGCAACAAATTGATCAATACCACATTGAAAATAAAACGTGGGATAGCGAGCAATACCGTCGCTTTTTAAGTGACATTGGCTACTTAGTACCAGAACCTGCTAATTTTAAAATTGAAACACAACAGGTTGAACCCGAAATAGCTGTTACAGCAGGCCCACAATTAGTTGTTCCAGTAAGTAACGCACGCTTTGCACTTAATGCGGCTAACGCGCGCTGGGGGTCGTTATACGACGCCTTATATGGCACAGACGTGCTAAGTGAAGATGACGGTGCCGAAAAAGGAACTACCTATAACCCTGTTCGTGGCTTTAAAGTAATGGCATACGCACGCCAGTTTTTAGACAAAGCACTCCCTCTTGAAAACGGCTCGCACATAGAAAGCACCAACTATTCTGTTGTAAATGGCGCACTGGTTATTACTCTGCGTGACAGCTCTCAAACCACGTTAGCTGACCCCTCTCAGTTAATTGGCTACCAAGGCGAAGCCCAAAACCCAAGCGTTGTATTGCTTAAAAACAATGGCTTACATATAGAATTACAGATAGATCACCACCATATTATTGGCCAAGCTGACAAAGCGGGTTTAAAAGATGTGGTACTTGAAGCAGCCCTAACTACTATTATGGATTGTGAAGATTCTGTAGCCGCTGTCGATGCACAAGATAAAGTGCAAGTTTACAAAAACTGGCTAGGTTTAATGCAAGGTAACCTAGTTGAATCGTTTAAAAAAGGCGATAAAGTCGTAGAGCGTACGTTACAAAGCGACAAAACGTATACTTCTATTGATGGCGCTGCTATAACGCTTAAGGGCCGCAGTATGATGTTTGTCAGAAACGTTGGCCACTTAATGACAAACCCAGCTATTACTGACGTTTACGGCGAGCCGGTTTTTGAAGGCATTATGGATGCAATGTTTACTGCCACAGCCGCCCTGCACGACTTAAATAAAACGTCTGGCGTAAAAAATAGCAGTGCACAGAGCATTAATATTGTAAAACCTAAGATGCATGGCCCAGAAGAAGTTGCTTTTACAAGTACACTGTTTACCCATGTAGAAGAGGCGTTAAACTTACCAAAAAACACCATGAAAATGGGTATTATGGATGAAGAACGTCGTACATCTGTCAATTTAAAAGCATGTATAAATGAAGCAAAACAACGTGTTGTATTTATTAACACCGGCTTTTTAGACCGTACAGGCGATGAAATTCACACATCAATGCAAGCAGGTGTTGCGCTTCCTAAAGCCGAAATAAAACAACAGTCTTGGATCAGTGCTTACGAAGACCGCAATGTCGATATTGGCCTTGCATGTGGGTTAAGCCAAAAAGCTCAAATAGGCAAAGGCATGTGGCCGATGCCAGATAAAATGGCGCTGATGATGGAGCAAAAATTAGCACATCCTAAATCGGGTGCTAACACAGCATGGGTGCCCTCTCCTACTGCTGCAACGCTGCATGCTATGCATTACCATGATGTTAATGTTTTCAGCGAGCAAAACGCTATCGCTCAGCGTGCCATAGCGAGCCTTGACGACCTGCTTACTCCACCACTCATGCAAGACCCATCGTCACTTTCAAAAGAAGATATACAAAGTGAGCTAGAAAACAATGCGCAAGGTATTTTGGGTTACGTAGTGCGTTGGATAGACCAAGGTGTAGGCTGCTCTAAAGTACCCGATATTAACCATGTAGGGCTAATGGAAGACAGAGCAACACTTAGAATATCTAGTCAACATATGGCTAACTGGTTATTGCATGGCATATGTACACAGGAGCAAATTACATCCACAATGGCAAAAATGGCCAAGGTAGTAGACGGCCAAAACGAACACGATAAAGCCTATACCCCAATGGCAAGCAGCCCTGAAACACTAAAAAATAGTATTGCGTTTCAAGCAGCCCTCGCCTTAGTACTTGAAGGAACGACACAACCTAGTGGCTATACTGAACCGTTATTACATAGCTACCGTATAAAATATAAGTTACAGCAAAGTTAATACACTCCAAATGTTTAACGCTGTATCTTAATTGTTTATTTCGTGTCAAAACCAGCCTTAGGGCTGGTTTTTTATTGTCTAAATCAACAAACAAGCACACCAATTTTTATAAAGATGTGCTTAAACACAATTAAAACAACTCATTTTAAAATAGAAACACATAAATCAATAAACTCTATGAATACCTAACATTTCTTTAAACACTAAAAAGCGTGTTTTGTATACACAAAACACGCTTTTTAGTGTTTATTTGCTATAAAACACAACGTTAAGATTATTTTTTTATAATTGCATTGTGATAAACATTTTGTACGTCATCACAGTCTTCAAGCATATTTATAAATTTATCGAAGTTAGCTATAACCTCTTCGTCCTCAATATCAATATTAACTTGAGGAATAAAAGTAATTTCGTCCACCTCAAAGTTAATACCTTCAAATGCGTCTTCAAGAGCTGTTTTAGCCTTAAAGTATTCTGTAGGCGGTGCAAAAACCGAAATTTTACCGTCCTCAGCTTCTACATCAGCAACATCGACATCAGCCATCATTAGTGCTTCTAAAACAACTTCATCGTCATCGCCAGCAAAACCCAATACCGCGTAATGGTCAAACATGTGCGCTACACAACCAGGTGTACCTATTTTTGAATCAGTTTTAGTAAACGGTAAACGCACATCTTTAATTGTTCTATTTGGGTTATCGGTTAAGCAATCAACAATTACCATACAGTTGCCAGGCCCATAGCCTTCGTAGCGAGCAACCGAGTAATCCTCCCCTGCTCCACCGGCGGCTTTCTCTATTGCTTTTTCGATAACGTGCGCAGGAACTTGGTCTTTTTTAGCTTTTTCGATTAGACGACGCAAAGTTTGATTTACTTCAGGATCGGGTTCACCATTTTTAGCAGCAACGTAAATCTCTTTACCGTACTTTGAGTTTACTTTTGTTTTTGCATTAGCTGTTTTGATCATAGAACTTTGACGAACTACAAATGCTCTGCCCATTATGTGCCTCTAATAAATACATTAGTTTTTAATATTTTAACAATTCAAAGCGAGTTGGGCTAGTACGCCTTACGTGCATTTTATAAGGATAGTGTATACATGAAATTAACCAGCAGCCAATTTAACATAATTCTACTTTTTTAGCGTAGCTTTCAACTAAGGCAACTAAGTCGTAAAAATCATGTAATACGTAATCGGCTTGATCTGCGTATGGCGGAGTTTCTTCTGGAGCATATAAACATGCACGCATTTTGGCATTATGTGCAGCTTGAATATCGTACAAATAATCGCCCACATACAGTAAGTTATCAGCACTAATGTTCCAAAGTGTAGCAATGGCGTTTAAAGCACTCGGATCAGGCTTAGCGGGCGCATCACTTCGTGTAAGTACCGTACTGATTGGAAGGGGGTTATTTTTTAATTTAAGTGCAGCAGCTTTGTCAAAATTACGCGTCACTATTGCCATAGGAATATTTCGTTCATTCAACAGCGTAATAGCTTCACTTACGCCAGGTAATAACGTGGCATGTTGAGCATCTAATAATTCGTGCTGATGAACAATGTTCATTGCCTCTTCGCGCATATAAGGAGAAGGAAGTTGCGCGATAAAGTCGAGTAAATCTTCGTTATCGGGACAGCCAATTTGGGCTTTAATAAGTGAAAAGTCGAGTTCTGACGATACTAATGTACCATCAAGATCAAAAATAACACCATGGATAGCCTCTACCTGAGTCATCATACCAATCCTTGTTTATGAAAATAATTAGTTAAGCTTTTTTCAAACATAAAATTCTCGGAGCTTACACCCTAAAATGGGAACAGTTAATACTAATTATATTTAAATTAATAGTGCGAGGTGTTCATTAACTTCAAAGCAACTAACAATGAAAAGAAGCTTAGCAGTTAGTTGTATATTGCGCAAAACAAGGTAAATATAAACAACTCAGACTTTTACGTATCTCTGTATTTTACCGATCAATTATGAACATAGCTTAAATAGCGCATTGAAATGCGCACTTGAACAAAGTGCGCATTGTGTATTAATGATGAGTTAGTTAGTCTCAAAGCGAGCCTCAAGCCAGGTATCGTCTTGAGCAAAGGTTAGAGTTTTAACCCTACCTTTGCCTTCAACATTGACCATATTTACTTGCGATGGCCACAAATCGCGCAGCGCGCCGTTACTCATTTTTATCCCTTCAATTCCCTCGGGGATAGGTGCCTCTTGGTAAACCCAAAAAAACTTACCGTCAACCTGCGCGCCAACAAAACTAAGCGGCACAGCGTCACCATTTAATGTTTGCAAAGCCACATGTGACTCAACATATTTAGCAAAACGTTGTTGATCGGTTTTATTACTCATTATATCAATTTTACCTTCAAATAAGCTGCTAACAGCATGCTCAGTATCGTGTAAGTAAAACCGATGCATAAGCTCAACATTATGCGTTCTTTTGTTAAAAAGCACAGTAGTTACTGATGATTTTAATTGATGCGCCATACTTGGCGCAGCAATTAAAAAGCAAACAACAATAAGCAACAAACGCATTATTGCTGTTCCTCTACTTCATCTTTTTCGTCTTTTTTTTCATCGCTTTTAAGCTCTGTTTTAATATCTTGCATGATATCGCGACTCACTTTAGCTTTGCTCTTACTCTTCTTAAACACTTCAATACGTGAAGGGATAATACGACGCGGGTAGTTATTATTTTCTATATCAACGTCTGCTGTTTCCCATCGTGGATCAACACTTACTGATACAAGCGGCTTATTTTTATCGGTAACTATAAGCTTTTGTACATTTTTATGATTACGACGCCAAATTTCAGCAGGAATGTAACGCTCTTCTTTAGTGCCATCTTCATACGTGAGCTCAAGTAAAATTGGCATCACCAAACCGCCTAAGTTTGAAAATTCCATCACGTAATAGTTTTGATCGTCACTTAATGCGCGGTCTAGCGTTTTACGCTCCCACGGCTCAAGCCCTTTTAAAAACTTGTTGTACGCGTTGCGCTCTTTATTCGTTACCGTGAATCGGTCATTTTCGTCATAAAAATCAGTAATATCAGGGTTTTTCTCAACCCATGTTTTTTTACCTTCTGCTCGGTTACGCTCAACAAATAACGATGTTGGTTTATCAGCTTCAATATCACGTAGGCGGCTGTAATCTATATCTGGATTCTTAGTATCTAAACGCAGTTGATACACTTTATCTAACGAGATATCTACGTGGTCTGTAGTGTAAAACCAGCCGCGCCAAAACCAATCTAAATCAACACCTGATGCCTCTTCCATAGTACGGAAAAAATCAGCAGGGGTAGGGCGCTTGTATTTCCAGCGCTGTGCGTACTCTTTAAATGCAAAGTCGAATAAATCGCGGCCTAAAATCACCTCACGTAAAATATTAAGCGCAGCAGCTGGTTTAGTGTAAGCATTAGGGCCTAAGCGAAGTACGCTATCTGATTGCGTCATAATAGGCACCTGAACTTCAGATTTCATATACGATACAATATCACGAGGCTCAACACCCCAAGGAATAGTAGGGTCCCATTCGCGTCCAGCAACACCATCTAAAAAGCTATTTAGACCTTCATCCATCCAGGTCCACTGACGTTCATCAGAGTTAACGATCATTGGGAAGTAAATATGACCAACTTCATGAATAACAACGCCAATTAAAAAACGTTTCTCTGATTGAGAATAAGTGCGTGTACCATCATCCTGTAACTTAGTACGTGGACCATTGAAAGTGATCATTGGGTATTCCATACCACCAACCGGACCATTTACCGATTGTGCAGTTGGGTAAGGATAATCAAACGAATACTTTGAATACACTTCCATTGTATGCACTACTGATTCTGTAGAGTATTTTTTCCATAAGTCGCCGCCCTCTTTAGGGAAAAACGACATTGCCATTACAAGTGGCTGAACATCGCCACCTTGCTGATAGCCTTTTGCATCCCACATAAATTTACGTGACGACGCCCACGCAAAATCGCGAACATTTTCGGCTTTGAAGCGCCACGTTTTCGTTTTGTCTGTGCCTTCTTTTTCGTTTTCGAGTGCTTCTTCTTCGGTCACAATAAACACAGGACGCTTAGCAGTTTCAGATTGCTTTAAACGTTTACGCTGCGTGCTTGTAAGTACCTTGCTTGGATTATCTAACTTACCCGTCGCCGATACAATGTGATCAGCGGGTACTGTAATTTCTACGTCGTAATCGCCAAATTCAAGCGTAAACTCACCCGACCCTAAAAAGGCTTTGTTTGTCCAAGCTTCGTAATCTGTGTACGCTGCTAAACGCGGAAACCACTGGGCAAGTAAAAATATATCGTTGCCATCTTTTTCAAAATGCTCATAACCTGAGCGTGCGCCAACAGCATCTTCTTCAACAATATTGAACGCAAAGTCCATGCTGAACTCAACTTCTTTACCTGGCTTTAACGGCTCATTCAAGTCAATACGCATTAATGTATCTACGATTGTTACACGTAGTGCTTTACCGTCTTCGTCTTTAACATTGCTTATTTCAAAGCCAAGTTCGTTGTCACTCATAAATTGCTGGCGACGTAACTGCCCTAGGCTCAGTTTTGCGGGCTTTTGCGCAGGCAGGCTTTGTAACGTGCTTTTAAAGGTTTTTGTAGTTTCAGCAATTGAATCACTTTTAAAAATATTTTGGTCTAACTGTAACCATAAATATTTTAATGTATGCGGTGAGTTATTTTTATACTCAATGCTCTGGCTTGCACTAAGACGACGTTTTTTTTCATCTAACTTTACGTCAATATCGTAGTTAACTTTTTGCTGCCAGTAATTTTCACCTGGTTCACCCGCAGCACTGCGGTAAACATTTGGTGTCGGCAATGCTTCATCTAACTGACGAAACTTATCAACAAACGACCCTTTGGTTTGTTCAACTGAAGACGCAATAGCACTACCCGACATTACCATTGGTAATAAAAGCGCACTTAGCGTAAGACTTATTTTTTTCATTGTTAGTCCTAAAATAATTTTGTGATCATACTGTGTCAAATGTAGCCGTTTTCTTCAATTAAATAGCGACCAAACACCCTATTTTTAGGGTGATATTCACTAAAGTTTTTTACTCACAAATAACAATAATTCATTAGCTATTTTAATTCATTTAAAAATGTAAAGGGGGTTTACAAATTTTAAACCGACTAGAGCATTAAAACACACTCGTATTAGCCAATTTCAGGTCAAGTTCATCAAATAAGATTACAGTAAAGTTAAGTGAGATTTTAAAGGTCCACGCTATGAAATTCTATATTGTAAAAAAGGCACACAAACTAGACGCTATTCCTGCTGAAAAAGAACTACTTGAGCGCTATAAAGCTGACCATTATTCTTATGTAGATATTGTGTCGGCCTGCAACAAAGAAGATGCCCTAAAACGGCTAACCACTGAACAAAAACACAGTAAAAAACAGCTCATAATTGGCGTAAATATTGCGGTGTTTTCACTAATTTTAATTATTTGTACGATAAATTAAAATTACCGTAGTTTTTGGTTGATCTTTGTAGTCATTTGTATTTAAAATCGCCCACCTTTTTATTTGAGGCAAATAAATTACTAATATTTATCCTCAAATATTATCGATTACAAGTAAGAAATGCGGTGGGCTTATGGATTTTTATATCCTAAAAAAACAACAAGAACTAATTGCAATCCCAGCCAACGAAAATAGCTGTAAGCAGTACCTTGATTCAGGTTATTTTTACATTGATAAAGTAGCCGCTTGTAACGAAACGAACGCACTCAAAAAGCTGCAATCCAAAAAAACTAAAACGTTAAAAAAACCTCTACTCATCGCATTGATTGCTTTGCCAGTAATTTTTGGCATTTGGTACAGCTTAAGCTAACTGTTTAGTTATACGGGGGCTTGCATCTTTAACAGCCTTGGGTATATTGGCGCTCTTACTGGTTTTTAAGAGCGCGACATGAAAGTCCTTCACACCTCCGATTGGCACCTTGGCCAACAATTTTACGAACACGACCGCCGTGTTGAGCATCAAGCATTTTTTACCTGGTTACTTGCCAAACTTGTTGAGCAGCAAATAGATTTGTTATTAGTTGCAGGCGATATTTATCATACGGCAACACCCAGTGCCAGCGCCGAAAACCAACTTTACCAGTTTATAAAAGACGCTAAAAAACATTGCCCACACATGCACGTGGTAATTATTGCTGGCAATCATGACTCTGCAAATCGTATTTTAGCGGCTCAGCCTTTACTTGCTCAATTTGATACCCACGTAGTAGGGCGTTTTGATGTATCAGCGCCTGGCGATATTATTATAGAAATAAATACTAATAATAAACGCGCTGTAATTGCTGCTATGCCTTTTTTGCGCTCAAGCGATGTGAGCTCACTAAGCCAAACAAAAAACGGCCCTAGCTATGCACAGGGCGTTGCAAATGCATATGAGCTTGCTTTAGAGCATGCCTATAAAATTAATGAGCAAAAATCACCGTTAATTGTAATGGGGCACTTACACGCTAAAGGCGGCGACATATCAAGCGATTCAGAGCGCAACTTAGTGATAGGTGGTGAAGAGTCTATTTCAGCCAATGTGTTTGGCAATAAAGCCAACTATGTAGCTCTAGGCCATTTACACAAAGCGCAACAAGTTGCCAAAAACGAGGTTATTCGCTATAGCGGCACGCCTATTCCCATGTCGTTTTCAGAGCGTAACTATACTCACCAAGTTAATGTTATCGAATTTAAAAGCGATAAAAAACAGAGCATTAGTACAACTGTAAACCCCCTTTACATTCCGCGCTCAGCCGACGTTATTATTTTACCAAAAGGGGGGTGTGTGCCACTGAATGACTTATGTGAACAAATTAAAGCACTCGATACATCACAACATGCTATTGCTCCTTATTTACGCGTAAAACTTAAATCAAGTGATACCGACACCACCTTCAGAGAACAAATAGAACAAGCACTAGAAGGTAAGCACGTAAAATTTTGCGGTATCGAACGCGTTCGTGAACAAACAGCCCAAACCAACAACGACACAGTATTTGAAGATTTAAGTGAAGTTGAAATGCTCAATCCGCTCAATTTATTAGAACAAGCCTTTGCAAACGACAAAGACATGGCAGGGCAGAACGTACCCGATGAACTAAAAGTGCTTTTAAACGATGTAATAAGTGAGCTGGCGGAGCAAGAGCAACTATGAAAATAACCGCAGTACGCATTCATAACTTAGCGTCAATAGTAGACGCCGAAATCGACTTTACTCAAGCCCCACTGAAAGATGCGGGCTTATTTGCAATAACCGGCGACACCGGCGCGGGTAAAAGTACCTTTTTAGATGCTATTTGTTTGGCGCTTTACACAAAAACGGCACGCCTAAAAGGCGATAAAGGTAACCTGATTGATTTTAATGGCGACAGCATTAAATTAAACGATGCGCGTAACTTATTACGCCGTGGAAAGTGGGAAGGCTTTGCTGAGGTTGACTTTGTAGGGCAAGACAAACAACTTTACCGCGCCCGCTATTCTATACAGCGCACCCATAAAAAAGTAACCGGTAAATTAAAAGTCGCCGAGCACACGTTAGTTACCCTACCAGATGAAACATTAATAGCCGACAAAAGCCAAACCTTAAAACAAATAGAAAGTAAAATAGGTTTAAGCTTTGAGCAATTCTCGCGTGCGGTATTATTAGCGCAGCACGAATTTGCTGCATTTTTAAAAGCCACTGGCGATGAACGCGCGCAATTATTGGAGTGCCTAACAGGTACCGACAAATTTAGCCTAATTGGTAAGCGTATTTTTGAACGTAACAAAGAGTTAAAAGATAAGTTTGATCTACTACAAGCAAGTCTCTCAAGTTATACCTTATTGAGTGAAGACGAATTAGCAATAAAACACACCACGCTTAATGAGCTAAAAAAGCAAATAGAACATACTAAAAAAACAATAATAAGCACAGAGCAAAACCTAAATTGGTACAAGCAAGCAAGTGCACTTGAGCTAGCACTTGAAGAGACAACAAAAAGTCAGCAGCATGCTACCAACGAGCTTGCAAAAATTGCTCAACAGAGTGAACAAGCAAAACAAGCACAAAGCGCACTTGAGATAAAAGATAACCGAAAGCGTCATGCGTATTTAACAGCGCAAAATAACACCCTAAATAAACAAATAAGTGACTTAAAAACTATTGACCATGCAACGCTTATTGATGAGCAAGTAAAGGCACTTAAAACCAAACAAAGCGAATTAAAAACAGCGCAAGAGCAAAAGCAATCTGCTGAGCCAATTATTGCAAAAGCCCGCGAGCTCGACAGCCAGCTTGCTATACACGCACAAAGCATTACTAACCTTACTCAACAAAGTGAAAAAGAGCATCAACAACTTAGCGAATTACAAATTCAGTTTAAACACAGCCAAACCGCGCTTGATGAAGCAACTAAGCTAAATACGCTGCATCAGCAATGGCTTACTGAACATACGCAGCTTAAATCGCTCGCTAATGATTGGAATTTTTACCAACACAGCTTTAATACGTATTTAAGTGCCAATGAGCAAATAAAGGCAACCGCTTCTCAAAGCAAACAGCTGCTAGAAGAGCAAACTAAACACGCGACACAGTTAGCAGATCAAACTAAAAAAGTAGAGCTACAAGAACAACAACTTGCGCATCAGCAGAAAAATCTCAACCAACTAAGTGAGCAACTACGTCAATTCAATATTGAGCAATGCGATAGCAAACTTAAAAATATTGAATATTTAAATGATCAGCGCTTGCGCTACCAACAGTTTAATCAAGAAATAAAACACAGCTCACAACAACAAGCCGCGGTTGCAGCCAAACTTGTAAACAGTGAGCAAACGCAAACAACATTGCAACAAAGCTTAGCTTCATGCGAACAAGCACTTAAACACAGCGAATACGCATTAAACCAAGCACGCCTGCGTGCCAGCGAAAACGTAGAGCATTTACGCACTCAGCTTATCCCTAACGAGCCATGTGCAGTGTGCGGGGCAAAAGAGCACCCGTATGCAAGTAACCAAAGCCCTCAATTAAATAGCCTAATAGCCGATTTTGAAACAAGTTATAACCAAGCTAAGCAGCAACACGATAGCGCTCAAACTAAGCTGCATCAGCATCAAACACAGCATGCTGTACTTGTTACTGAGCACGCCCAACACAGTCAAGCCATACAAAGCGCACAGGCAAAGCAGCTAGAAATTAAAACAACAATGCAAGGAACGCGTACAGAGCTTAACGATTTAACAGCGCAGCAGCTTGATGAAACCCACGCCCAGCTCAGCAACCAAAAGTCTCACTATTTTGAGTCGCAAAAACAGCAAACAGCATTACAAGAAAAGGTAAATCAACAAACAAACGCCTTGAAAGCAGAGCAACAAACACAACAGCAATTGCATAATTTAAACAGTGAACTAACCAATAAACTAAGCCAAGTAAATACAAAACACGCTGAGCTAACGTTGCAAATTAGTGATCTAACCACAACACTAAATGCACAATTTGAACACAGTAACTTTTGGCAACAGCTTCAATCAGGTGCACTTAACTTAAATGATTTAAGCCAACAGGTTGAGCAGTATCAGCATACACATGCGCAATTTGAGCAAAGTCAAAAACAAATAGACACGACCAATCAGCAATTACAGCAACTTACGCCACTAATAACTAAAAGCGAAAGTGCACTTAAAACGCTAAAAGATGATTTAGACAATGCTCAACATATACAAAATACAACACAAAGTGAGCGCCTTGCGTTATTTAATAACGAGCAAATAAGCGTAAACGACTACCAAACAAAAATTAATGCCCAGCTTGAGCAATGCCAAACTCTGTTAACTAACAGCCAGCAAACTTACGATAACGCTGTAAAAAAACGAGACGAGCATGCAATTGAGCTTAGAAACGCAGAGCTACGTTTAGCCGAGCAAAGCACGGAGCTTAAAACACTTGAAGAGCGCTATAACGAATGGTTTAGCGACTTTAAAGCCCAGTACAGTGAGGCAACGCACGAGCAGATCACAATTTTACTAACGTTAAGCAGTGAACAAATTAAAGCCCATTTAACCCAGTTTGAGCAGCTTTCAGCTGCACTTACTGATGCAAATGCAGCGCTTAAACAGCAACAAAGTGCGCATACAGATCACCAAAATACTAACAAGCCAACAAAAAACCACACTGAACTCACCGAGCAATTAGCAGCATTAAATGCAAAGCAAACTGAGCAGCAAAACAGTTTACTTACCACCAATACTGCTATAGAACAGCACAACCAAAATACCAAAGCGCTTGAGGGTAAACAAGCTGAGCTAGCCACCCTTAAAAAGCGAGTGGAACAATGGCACTTACTTAATAAAGTACTAGGCGATGCAACCGGTAAAACCATGCGTAACTTAGCGCAAACACAAACGTTAAAAATATTACTGCATTACGCAAATAGCCACTTAAAAACCCTTAATAAACGCTACGAGCTTACAGCCATTGCGCAATCGCTCGATATTGCCATTATTGACCGCGACATGGCCGACGAACAACGCTCGGTTAATACGCTCTCTGGAGGTGAATCGTTTTTAGTATCACTGGCACTAGCATTAGGCCTTGCATCGCTTTCGTCAAACAAAGTACAAATCAACTCTTTGTTTATTGACGAAGGGTTTGGTACGTTAGATAGCGAAACACTCAGTGTTGCTATGGACGCGCTCGATTCTTTACAAGCACAGGGCCGCAAAGTAGGGGTTATATCGCACGTGAGCGAAATGAGCGAACGCGTAGCAACGCAAGTCCATGTTAGTAAGCAAAGTGGTGGATACTCCACCGTTGAAGTTTTATAAAGGAGTTAAAAATGCCCACATTTACAGGCGAAGAAGCAACGCATTACGATAGTCGCATTACCCGCTTAGTACCGGGATACGCACTTTTACACCAACTGACCAACGCACAACTACTTGCTACATTAGCAGACAATGCGCATATTTTAGTCGTAGGAGCCGGAACAGGTAAAGAAGTACTCGCCCTTGCCGCGCTTAACTCTACATGGCAATTTACAGCACAAGATACCTCAAGTGATATGCTCGCCATTGCTAAACAAAAGTTTGAAGAGCACGGCATAGCAAAGCGCGTTAACGTTATTGAAGGCGAACTTGATAAACTCTCTACCAAGGCCGATACCGCACTATGCCTACTCGTAATGCACTTTTTAGAAGACGATGGCAGTAAAAAGCAGCTACTTAAAAACATTAAAGCTAATTTAAATAAAGGCGCACACTTATATATTAGCGATTTAATGAAACCCGAAACCGACTTTGAGCGCGAAGCACAAATTACTGTGTGTGCCGATTTAGGACTAAGTGATGCAGGGCAAGCCTACACAGCGCAAAACTTAGAAAGTGAATTTTACCCACTTGATAGAATGCGCTTAAGTGAGCTACTGAGCGAGTGTAAATTCGGCATTCCTAAGCTTTACTTTAAAGCGCTTGGTTTTAGTGGGTACGTTGTTTAATCGTCTTAATTTAAACATCGGCTTTTCCTGAGTCGATGTTTTCCTCTGAACACATTCTTACAACTTCTAACAGCTACAAACAAAGCTCTCACAGTTTTATTACGAATTAGCGATTATGATTGTACTCATTACCAACACAGAGAATAATCATGAAAAAAAGTTTAATTGCCCTTTTATTACTGTCTGGCTGTGCTTCTCAAGGCGTTGACCGTGACGACCAAGGTCATATCATTAAGCATTACTATGCAACAGTCGAATCAATTGAAAAGGTAAAGCTGTCATCAGAAATCGGAACCGGAATCATGGTTGGTGCAGGCATTGGTTTAGCCGAGGATTTAGATGGTAACACCGAAGATATGATCAGCGGTGCAATTGCCGGAGCATTGGTTGGCGGACTCTTTACGGCTTTGTTTGAAGGCGGAAACACAGCATATCAATACACACTTAACGATGTAGATAACGGCGAATTTAATGTAATTCAAAAGAAAAAACTGCCAAAAAGCACTCGCTGTGTAAGAGTTAAAACTGGAAATAAAGTACAGCTAGAAGCGGCTAATAACAGCTTTTGCATAAACAATAAAAGTACCGAAAGCTAAGCTAGCGACAAAAGTTGTATTATTAAGTACTTACAAAATGTTGCAATTAAACCAACCCATTAAAATTACTTTTTGGTGTGCTTTGTTATAAGCTCTTTAGCAGTATATTTATCCATCAAGGAAGCACTATGAAGTTTGAACAGTTATTAAATAATTTTGATATGGGCGTGTGTGTTGAGCAACTTCAAAAAGAGTCGTTATTAGACATGGCTTTACTTTTTGTCACTGTTGATGGCTCCATTGCTGACGAAGAGCTAAATGTAGTGAGTGCTTGGGCACAAAAAATTGAATGGAACTCAGCAATAGAAATAGACAATTACATAATAGAGATGACTAAAAAATGTGTTTCAGCGGTGCAAACAAACGAAATAGAGTCATTTATTCAACACCGTATGTCGCACATTATTGACCAACCAATGAGAGTGTTTGTTTTAGAGCTTCTTAAGCAAGTAATTGAAGCTGATGGCATAACCCATGAAAACGAACTTAAAGCATTGAAAATTGTTGAATCTATAGTGTAATTAAAAATATTACAAGCTAGGTTTCTGAACGTTAAACAACCCAGAACCGGGGACTTTTAATCAAATTAATTTTAACCAATCTCTTTAAGCGCACATAGCGCCGCCTGTGCTTTATCTATTTGTACAAAAATATGGTCGTGATAAAACGCAGCCACTACATTGGCACTAATATTATGCTCGGTTAATTTAGCCGATACCGCAGCGGTTAAGCCAACAGCCTCAAGGCTTGAATGCACATTAAGGGTAATTAAATTATATTTAGCTTCATAAGTAATACCGGCTTTGTCAGCGGTATCTGCATTTAAAATAAGGGTTAGGCCTTCTTCTTCAACGTAGCTGGCAAGTGGGTTTAAATGAACGTAGTCGGCAAGTTCGCCTGCTAAACAGCAAAATATATATTCACCCTGTTTAAGCTCGGGGTTCATTGATTTTAATAACGTATTTAGATCTAAAATTCCCGCCATGTTGACTCCTTACATTTTTAATTAGCTGTTTTAAGCTTGGCAACTAGCTCGCTTAATCGGGCTATTTTAATATTACTTAACTGCCGGTAATCAAAGTACGGACACACGATAATGTTATTCGTTGTATCAATTGCAAACTCATCGTCTAACCAATTAAATTGCGCATTAAGCTTACCTAGCTGTAATAAGTTTTTAGCATGGGTTCGCCCAGCAATAATATGCAGCTGGTTTTTATTAGTGCCGTTAATAATGGGGACACTAAATAGCAGCGCTGTTTTACTGTTTTTTTGCAGTAAAAATGTATCGCGATACGCTTGCCAGCTATCGGCTTGTTTAGCAAAGCTGTAATGCTCACTCGGTAGCGCAAACAATACTTTAGCGTATACGTTAAACACTTTACGCCAGCCATTACCACAGTGCTGGTTTATGGTATTTATTTGCTCGTTTATTACAGGCTCAACACTTTGCAGGGTTTCAAAGTAGGGCATAGGCGGCGCTTTTGCGACATACACGGCTACATTAAAATCATGCTCACCTAGGCCAATAGCTTGCTCACTCACACTAGCTCGCCTTTTTTTGCGCTAAAATACGGTCGAGGTTATTGGCAAAGTTTTGGCGGTCGGTTTGGCTAAGCGGTGGTGGCCCGCCACTCATTTCTACGCCGCTTGAGCGCATGGTATCCATAAAATCGCGCACGTTTAATAACGAGCGAATATTCTCTGGCGTGTAAAGCTCGCCACGCGGGTTAAGTGCTTGGCCACCGCTATCAATAACTTCACTGGCTAGGGGTATGTCGCCAGTAATAACTAAATCGCCTTTTTCTACACGCTTTACTATTTCGTCATCGGCCACATCAAACCCGCTCGAAACCTGTACGCGGCTTATAAATTTTGAAGGCGGAATGCGCATTGCATGGTTAGCCACTAAAATGGTTGGTGTTTGCGTGCGCTCTGCTGCTCTAAAAAGTATTTCTTTTATTACCACAGGGCATGCGTCGGCATCTACCCATATTTTCATGCTTAAATCTTTTAATTGCTCTAGTATTTAGCTGATCCTATAGCAATTTATTTTAATCGGCTAGCAAACTTTATTTGGTTAAAACCGTACAAACTGCATCACATTTACAAAGGAGCTTTCATGAAGGCCATTACGACTATTTTACTTATTACAGGGTTATTTTTACTCACTGCCTGCACAAGTGCACCTGAAGGAATTACCCCCGTTAAAAACTTTGACCTTGGGCAATACAAAGGTAAGTGGTACGAAATCGCCCGCCTTGATCACTCATTCGAAGAGGGCATGGAGCAAGTAACCGCAACTTACAGCGTAAATGACGATGGCACAGTAAAAGTGCTCAACAAAGGTTTTATAACTAAAGAGCAAAAGTGGGATGAAGCACAGGGCTTAGCTAAATTTGTAGAAGGGACTGACACAGGCCATTTTAAAGTCTCGTTTTTTGGCCCATTTTATGGTGCTTACGTAATTTTTGAATTAGACCAAGACGACTACCAATATGCATTTATTACAAGTTATAACCGTGATTATTTATGGTTTTTATCACGTACACCTACCGTTAGTGACAAACTTAAACAACATTTTATAGCTAAAGCAAACAAACTAGGCTTTGCTACAGAGCAAATTATTTGGGTTAAACAGTAGTTATTTAGCGATGTAAAGGGGCTTTACAGTTGTAGTGCTAATGATTGTTACAGCTGTAATAAAACGATCATTTTACTGTAAGGTAAGTTAAATATGTTCGGGCTATATTAGTCGCACTTGCAACAAGACAAGCAAGTATTGGACATGCTGAATATCCCCCTATTGTTGGCAAGCTTTATAGCTTGCCATTTTTTTGCCTAAAATTAATGGCTTTCTTTGGATCAGGTTTTTACTAACTAAAGTGAATTTACTGCCAGTAATAGCACTGATAAGCCAATCAGTAACATATTTAAAAAGCTAAATGGCTTAATCAACTTTTCTATAAAATTATAAAAAATCGTTATAATTAATACACTTAGCTCCATAAAGCCACAAAACAGTAAAGCACCGTATCCCTGCTGCGTAACAACACAGAGCAATAAACTTAGTAAAATACTGATCCAGGCAACTATTAGCAGCAAATTACTTTGCAACTTAGAGGGACGCGTTGTAAACACCGTTTTAAAATGCGCTGGCTTTGCCAAAGCAAAACCATTAAAAGCAAACAAACAGAGGCTAAAGCTTAGTAAATCAATCATGCTTCTTGCCTCTTTTTATTATCGGCTAGCTTATTAGCTGTTTTTTTAGATGCGCTAGAAGCAGTACGTAATTTTTCGGTTTGTACTAAAAACAGTATGCTAAACAGTAAAAATACCGCATCGAAAATAAACAAGGCCCATTGTTTATTAAGTAAGTAGCTCACTATATTGCCCTGTGTTGTTAGCGCATTTATTGCCGGTACACTCAAACACGTGAGGGCATTTATGGCAGCCATTACACGCCATAGCAGCCTATCGCGCTTTAAAAGTGCCATAACGGCAACCACTAACCATGCTAAAAAGAACGCTGTAACTTCTTTTTCACCACGCCCTGCTAAGGTTGGACTAAGTAATCTATTGGCAATAAAAAAGGCGCAAGTAGCCAGTGGTAAACCCATAATAGTGGCAAGGTTTAAACCTTCGACTAATTGTAAGCCAAATGAGTCTTTACCCTTATTACGCTCGCGTATGCGTTTAGCCCACATTATGCAGCCAGAGCCAATCATTACGCAGCCTGCAATACCGCCAAGTACGTATAACCAGCGCAGTAAAGGCGTAGCAAAGCGCCCTGTATGCATAGAGTTAAGTGACTCATAAAGTGCTTTACTACTGCTAAGTTCGTCATCAGTTTGTGCAACTAATTCGCCGGTAGCACCACTAAACAAAAGCCGCGGAGATTGATCGCGAAGCGCCTTTGCAGGGCTTACCAATACCGTTACTGTTGAAGCGGTCATATTCGGTTTACTTACCTGAACACGCGTAATATCTGCACTAGGCCACTTGGTATAAACTTGATCCAAAATAGTGTTTATAGAGAGCAAATCTGCACTGCCTTGGGCGTTATTAGTCACGTTATTGCTAGGTGTTACATCATTAAAAAAGCCACGCATACCTTTGTCATACGTCGTTAACGCAGGGTAGGGGAACAACATAAATATAAGCGTAATAATGCCTGTGTAAGTAATCATTAAATGAAACGGCAAGGCAAGTACCGAGCTTAAATTATGCGCATCTAACCAGCTACGAGTCCCTTTATTGCGCCTAAAAGTAAACATATCTTTAAATATGCGCTTATGAATAACCACGCCCGAAATTATTGCCAGCAACATAAAAAAGCTGGCAAAACACACCACCCAACGCCCTGTTATGGCATCTAAATAATAAAGCTGATAGTGCAACCGATAAAAAAAGTTACCGCCTTTACTTTCAACAAAAGGGGGCAGTGTTTGCATGGTGTTTGGGTTTAATTGGGTATTTACAAACTGGCTGCGGCGCTGTGCTGGCTCTTTAGGTTTTGCATAGCCATATACTAAATACGGTATTCGCTCTTCGGGCAAGGTAATACGCCAACTAGGGGAGTTTGCAGCGCGCTGATTTAAGTAATCAAAGCCCTTTATAATTTGCTGCCTTTGCGCGGCCACTCTGTCGGTTTGGGCTTGCACATTGTGTATAGCAGGTTGATTCCACAAGTTTATTTCGTCTCTAAAAAAACTCGCTGTGCCTGCAAAAAATATTACGTAAATAATCCAACAGGTAAGTAAGCCCACCCAGGTATGTAGCCAGGTCATCGACCTAAAAAAACTGTCTTTCATAACCAACCCTTCAGTAATGCCAATACAGCAACAAAAATACCTGTACTTAGTAAAATACTGATCCATGTAGTTTTTAACGACTTAATCGAAAACGCATAAATAAACACGGCGGCGTAAATTAAAATACTGATAGACACACACAGTAATACGGCATCTTGCTTAGGAATGGGCAGTAGTACACTTAATAATGAAATACACGCTGAGGTAAACGCATAGCCACCTACTATGGCAATAATAAAACGCAAAAATACTAACACTCTATAGCTTTGGGCCACCTTTAAAAGCGCAGCTAGGTTAGTTTTTGTAAAAGATGCTATGTGCAGAGGTGCCTGCATAGTTAACAAATCCCTTATTCAAATACGAGGATAAAAATAAGGGGTCATTATAAAGCTTACAAATACAAAAGATAGTGATTCTCATTTGTATACTCTAGATAATTTTACATTAGTCCCTCGCATGTTAGTAAAATACTGATCTCTGCCATTTTAGGGTTATTGCTTAGCTAATAACGAAGGTTTACAGTGGTCAATACTGGCAAGCCAAAAAGTAAATTTAAAATGAGCAACCACGAAAAACTAAATTATGTAGAGTTTCCCGCGTGCGATTTAACAGCCACAAAAAGCTTTTTTACTAACGTGTTTAACTGGCAATTTACCGACTACGGCCCAGAGTATACGGCGTTTAGCGGCCAAGGACTTGATGGTGGCTTTTTTAAAGCACCGCTTAAATCGCTTACTCAGCATGGGGCCGCACTGCTGGTGTTTTACAGTGACGACATTCACGCAACCTATAAAAAAGTAGCGCAATATGGCGGCAAAATAGTAAAACCTATTTTTGAGTTCCCCGGTGGTTGCCGCTTTCATTTTACCGAGCCGAGTGGTAACGAATTTGCCGTATGGTCAGAAAAACAATAAATATATCAAATGATTAGTTGTTATTTTAGATGAGATCACGATTTTACCAACTAATAACTAATTTGAGTAAAATAAACCGATTTTTTACCAACTCATTAGGTCTAAATGGCCATTTAGAACAAAATTTAAGCATTTAAGGCCAGATTTATATGGATCCCATCAATTTAATTGAGCAAGTTAGTAAATGCGTGATCTGTGAACCTCATTTACCGTTAGGTGCTCGCCCCGTTATACAATTTAATACCAATGCGCGTATTTTAATTGCCGGCCAAGCACCGGGCATAAAAGTACACGAAACTCGCAAGCCCTTTAACGATGCCAGCGGAAACCGCCTACGAGAGTGGCTTGGACTAAGTGTTGATGAGTTTTATGACCCGCAAAAAATAGCTATTTTACCTATGGGCTTTTGCTACCCTGGTAAAGGTAAGTCGGGCGACTTACCTCCGCGTAAAGAATGTGCACCTGCTTGGAGAGCGCAATTAATGGCCGGTCTGCCAAATTTAGAGCTAACAATAGTGCTTGGTAAATACGCGCAGGCTTATCATTTACCACATACTAAAAACAGGCCCTTAACCGAGTTAGTAAAATCGTGGCGTGAGTATTGGCCGGAGCATTTGGTGCTACCACACCCAAGCCCACGCAATAATATTTGGCTTAAAAAGAACCCATGGTTTGAGCAAACAGTACTACCAGAGCTTGGCGTTCGTGTGGCTACAATATTAAATAAAGAGCCATAGTGAACATTTATAAATCAAACGGTTATATGCTTGTAAAGGGGCTTTACAGAATTGCTTTAAGTAAATAAAGAATCTTTAGTGGTTTTAAACTCTATAAATTTTAATTTAATTACTTTTTTAATTACCTGCTAAACGAGAGCAACTATAAATATCACTAATAGTGTTTAATAAATAAACATCACTGTTATTTATTTTAAGACTCGTCAGTATGAAATAGACGCAAAATTATCCAATAACAATAACCTCTATAATGGAGTTGCAGCTATGACAACTGAACACACACAGTCACACACACGTTTAAAGCCTGCTTTTTTAAAACAAAAAGCACTGACTTTATTTACCCTAAGCGCATTAAGCGTGGGTATGGCACAAGCCGCCGAGAATAAAGTAAATAAAAGTGAGCTTGAAACCATTACCGTCACTTCGCAAAAGCGGGTGCAATCACTGCAAGATATTCCTACCTCTATTCAAGCGCTTTCGGGTGACTACCTCGAGCAAAACAGTGTTGACGATTTACTCGCCCTGAGCGAAAACCTACCTAACGTGCATATAACCGAAACCTCAAGCAGCAAACGTATTTTTGTACGCGGTATTGGCTCTGGTACTAACTCTGGCTTTGAGCAATCGGTTGCTATGTATAAAGATGGCGTGTATTTAGGGCGCGGGCATCAGGCTAAATTTCCATTTTTAGATATGCAGCGCCTTGAACTTATAAAAGGCCCGCAGTCGGTTATGTTTGGTAAAAACGCCACGGCAGGTGCCTTTAGTATGATCTCAAATTCGCCAACCGATGTGTTTGAGGGCAATGTATCGGCAGAGTTTGGATCAGACAACGAAAAGCGCTTAACCGGCGTTATAAATATTCCTATTAACGATGATTTAGCCATTCGTATTGCCGCATTTGACCACTCTGTTGATGGCTTTTTATATAATCAAGCGCGCCAAAGTGATGAGCAATCTAACGACTCATCAGGTGCGCGTTTATCAATAGATTGGCAACTAAACGATGATATAAACGCATTGTTTAAGTGGGAACACGGTGAGTTTGAATCGCATGGCTCGCGCTACCAATACATTATTGATACGCCAAACCGAGATTTACAAATAGCAAATGACCCTACTAACCCAGGCAATGTAGGGTATCGTTCACTTTTATTAAGCGACAACTCGGGCCTTGATTACACAAGTTCGGTATCGGGCGATGGTCACCCAGGTGGGCTTAATGAGCAAAGTAAAACCACGCTTGATAACGCATCACTTAAATTAACCTATAACCATGGCGAATACGAATTTACCTCTGTAACCACGTATAGCGAGTACGATTGGGATTCAACCTTTGACGCCGACTTTTCAGAAATCCCGCTTATAAGACAAGACTACTTAGAAAACTATAACCAGTTTACGCAAGAGTTTAGAGTAAGCTCGCCAACAGGGCGCACGCTTGAATACGTAGCGGGCATTTTTTACATGAGCAGCGAACTGGAACACCCAAACGATATTTTATTTGGCGCATCGTTACTTATTCCTGATTTAGTGGGTACATCATTGGGCGTAAATGCCCTGTTTGATCAAGACCAACAAAGCTACTCAGCATTTACCGCCCTTACGTGGAATGTAAACGAGCAATGGCGTGCTAATTTTGGCCTGCGTTATCAAAAAGAAGAAAAAGAAGTAAGCAGCGTACAAAATGTGTATAGCGTATTTGAGCCAAACACACCGCAAGCCGTACAACAATTTGCCAATGCGGCTGCGCCCACTATTGCAGGGCAGCTTTCGGGCGCGGGGGTACATAACCTTAACGCTAAGCGTGATGAATCACACTTATCACCCAATATTAGTGTGCAATATTTAGGGTTTAACAACACCATGTTATTTGCAAGCGCCGGCATAGGCTACAAAGCCGGTGGTTTTGATGGCTCTGGCTTAAATGGCTCGCAAGGTAATACGGTTGATGAAAACTCAGGCTTTGAGTTTGACGACGAAAAAGCTACAAATTTTGAATTTGGCATTAAAGCCGAGCCAATTAAAAATACTCTACAAGTAAACGCCACACTGTTTTACACTCTGTACGATGACCTACAAGTATCTGAATTTAATGGTAATGCATTTGTAGTTAAAAATGCTGCCGAAACCAAAGTAAAAGGGATTGAGCTCGATTCGCGCTGGGCAATAAATCAAAGTTGGCAGCTATCGGCAAACCTTGCTGTGCTTGATTTTGAATACGAGCAATACGCCAGTGCCTCGCCAACAGTTATGCAAAGCGAGCTACTTGGACAAGCGTTTCAAGATTTAACCGGGCAAACGGGCGCGTTTGCTCCCGATTATTCAGGCAATATAGCAATTGATTACAATACCGAGGTATTTTCAAATCTTACTTTAAGTAGCAATTTAGCACTTAACTTTAGTGACGATTACTTTTTAGAGCAAGATCTTGACCCAATAGCCAAGCAAAGCGCTTTTGAAAAGCTAAATTTACGCATAGAACTAGGCAGCAGTGAAGGAGATTGGTCGGTGTCGTTATTAGCTAAAAATCTAACCGATAAGCAAACTTTTTCGCAGGCCAATGATGTGCCAGTAATTAGCTACGCACACCGTTTTTTATCAGAGCGTGGGCGCAGTTATCACGCACAATTTAATTATCGCTTTTAAGTTTGTCAGCAGGGATAAGTTGCTGGGCTAAACCTAGCAGCTTTTCTCGCATCCAACTATTTACTAAATCGTCGTCGGCTTGTTCGTGCCAATACATGTGCACTGGCATTAACGGCACATCAAACGGCAAGCTAGTAACATGCACTGGCATTTGCTCTTTTAATACCTGCGCGTACGCGTTTGGCATTGTCATTATCATGTCGCTTTGGCTAATCACTTTAGTCGCCGCAAAATAGTGTTCACATTTAAGGACTACATTACGGGCAAGTGCATGCTTTGCCAGCGCCATATCAATTATATCTACCTGCGCGCCTTTTAACGACACCAACGCGTGCGATGCCTTTGCGTAACTTTGTACGGTTAAGTCATTTAATATTGGGTGATCGTGCCTACAAATTAGCGAAAAATGCTCATTACAAATAAAGGTATTTTTTATATTGTTGCTCGTTGGGGTAAGCACATCAATGACTATATCGAGCTCTTGGTTTTCGAGTGATTTTTCCATATCAACATGCGACACCTGTCGGCTGTTAATTGTAATATTAGGGGTGTTTGTGAGTAGGTCGCTCATTAGCGGCGGAAAAAATATCGATTCTAAAATATCTCTAAAGCCAAATTTAATTTCCCGCTTAAAAGCGGCTATATCGAAAAGCCGCTCGTTGTTCATGGTTGCCTCTAATGCCTGCACCGACTCAATAACTTGCGCTATTATTTTTTGGCAAAAAGGCGAGGGCACCATACGCCGACCATGGCGAATAAATAATGGGTCGTCAAACTTATCTCTTAGGCGCGAAAGCGCATGGCTAACTGCTGGTTGCGTTAAATGCAGCTTATCGGCTGCACTGGTAATGCTCCCCTCTTGGTATACCGTTTTAAGTATTACAAACAGGTTTAAATCTATCTTTCCATGCATAGCATTTATGTTTAACCATTAATTAACATCACTTCTATTTATCTTAAGCGAGACTAAACTAAAGTCAATAGACTTTAATTTAGGATTATTATGAGCAATACACTAGAGCAGCAAGCCGCAAAAATGACCATAGGCAGCGATAAATTTAAACTTATTATGCCGCCTAAATTTAACACCCTAAACGAGCAACGCACCTACGAAAAACAACGCCTAGCCGCGGGCTTTAGAGTATTTGCTATGTACGGTTTTGATGAAGGACTTGCGGGGCACATAACACTTCGCGACTGCATAGAGCCCGATACATTTTGGGTAAACCCCGTAGGTATGCACTTTGCGCATATTAAAGCGTCAGATCTTATTCGGGTTGATCATAAAGGTAATATTATTGAAGGCAGCACACCGATTAATAATGCGGCCTTTGCTATTCATTCACGCATACATATGGCGCGCCCCGACGTAAACGCAGTAGCCCATGCGCATACACGTTATGGCCGTGCGTTTTCAGCATTAGGTGAGTTACTTAAACCAATTTCGCAAGATGCTTGCGTATTTTACGAAAACCACAGCGTATTTGATGTATTTAGCGGCGTAGTAGCCGACAGCGAAGAGGGCGACATGATAGCTAAGTCACTGGCTGATCACTGCGCTGTTATTTTGCAAAACCATGGTTTACTTACCGTTGGTTCGTCGGTTGATGCCGCTGTTGCCAATTTTGTATTGCTAGATAGCTGCTGCCAAAGCCAGTTATTAGCACAAGCCGCAGGCGAGCCTAAGCTTATCTCGCACGAGGTAGCACTACATACAAAGCAAGCTAATGGTTCAGAGCTAGTTACATGGGGGAACTTTCAGCCGATGTATCAGGTCGTTGCCGCAAAAGATAACAGCTTTTTAGATTAAAACAGTGGCAATGGTTTTGATAGACTAAATTTTACGCGGTAATGGCCCACACATCCAAAGCCGCGTTTAACCACCATGCACTCACACGCAAACACACATTATAAAGATACGTTGAGAGTTTTATGACTATAACAACAATTAAAAACCACGCTGACGTTGGCAATTTAAACCTTGCTGAAATATCACCAGAGCAACTTCCTCGCTCTACTTACCATGCCATTTTACAGTCGGCAAACAAATTTGGTGATGCAACCGCTATTGAATACATTTTAGATGGCGACTGTATTAACCCAGCGCAAATTCCGTTTTCAAAAAAGCTTATTCACCGCATTTTAATGACCTTTAAAGGTAAAAGCTTTGCTAATCCGCACCGTAAGATGAGTTACAAAGCGCTTGCCAATAACGTAACAGGGCTCGGTAATGCACTGCACTCGTTAGGCATAACAAAAACCGATGTAACCTCGCTGGTGTTACCTAACTTCCCTGAAACCTATGTATCCCTTTGGGCTGCAGAGGCCGCTGGCATTGCAAACCCAATAAACCCATTGCTTGATGAGTCCATAATGAAAGAAATTATGATCTCAGCCAATACCAAAGTCATTATTGCCCTAGGCCCAGTCCCTGGTAGCGATATTTGGCAAAAAGTAATGGCAATTAAAGAGCATATACCCGACCTAAAAGCGGTTATTAGCTTATTTGGTGACGACATAGCGTGCTCGCAAAATAATAAAGTACCCGTGTATGGGTTTAAAAAATTACTCGCGGCGCAAAATACGCAAGCAGCTAATTTTACTTTGCCTGAGCAAAGCGATGTGTGCGCGTATTTTCATACGGGTGGTACCACCGGCTTACCAAAACTTGCCAAGCACTTACATTTAAACCAGCTTACCAATGCAGGGCAGGTTAATTTACTTTCGCCAGTAAACTCAGGCGACACCATGCTAGTAGGCTTACCTATATTTCATGTAAATGCGGCGGTAGCCACAGGCATAGCCTCGGTTATGAAAGGCTGTAAAATTTTACTGGCAAGCCCATCTGGCTTTAGGGGTAAAAACATCATTCAAAACTTGCTCACCCTAATTAATAATTACGATGTAGCCGTTATGACCGCCGTACCCACGGTTTACGCTGCTATGGTTGAGCAAATTACGTCGCAAAAAATTACTGTACCACCGCTTAAAATGAAGTTTGCCATTTGTGGGGCTGCGCCGCTTTCGTCTGATTTACAAGCCTTGTTTACTAAACTCACAAATATCCCACTGGTAGAGGGTTATGGCTCAACTGAGGGGAGCTCGGTAAGTACTTTAATGCCTGTAAACCCAATTAATAGAGAGGCGTCTGTAGGGCTACCAATACCCGGTATTACACTTAAAATTGCCGATATAAACGAGCAAGGCACGCTTGTTAAAATGTGCGATACACTCGATGTTGGCGAAATAATAATAACCGGTAATAACGTATTTCCGGGTTACGTAGAAGATGCGCATAACCAAGGCGCTTGGGTAGTTGATAAAAACGGCCAACAGTATTTTAGAACCGGCGATTTAGGAAAAATAGACGACAACGGTTATGTATCGTTATGTGGTAGGCAAAAAGAGCTAATAATACGCGGCGGGCACAATATAGACCCCAAAATGATAGAAGATGCCGCAACCAGCCACCCCGATGTTACACTTGCAGCCGCCGTGCCACGCCCCGACAGCTACGCAGGAGAAGTACCCGTACTTTACGTAACGTTAACCCCAAATAGTACGCTTAAACTTGACGAACTCACCACGTATGTTAGCGCCAACATACCTGAACGAGCAGCAATACCAAAAGCTATTTATATAATTGACGAAATACCACTGACCGCAGTAGGTAAAATTTATAAGCCCGAACTAGTTTGCCTAGAAATAAAACAAACCATTACAGAAGCAATTAACGCGCATTTAAAAAACAAAGCCGTGCAAATAAACGTATTAGCTGATAAAAAGTTAGGCATAAAAGCAAATATTTTTGTGAATGAAAACGAAATAAACGAGTTACAGCCTCAAATAAAGGCGCTGTTAACCCCGTTTTCATTTAACTATGAAGTACTCGCTATAAAAACAATAACTAACGAGGTCGCCTAATTTGAATGCATCTTTTTTAACAGAAATAATATTACCCCTAGCCTTAGCGCTCATTATGTTTGGTATGGGTTTAGGCCTTACAACTACTGACTTTACAAGACTTTTTAAAAAGCCCATAGCAATTGCTATGGGCTTGGTAGGCCAAATTATCGCCATGCCGCTACTGGCTTTAGGTTTATGCTATTTACTTAATTTACCCACACCAATTGCAATAGGATTAATGATTTTAGCCGCGTGCCCTGGCGGTACTATGTCAAACGTAGTGAGCCAGCTAGCAAAGGCTAATTTAGCGCTTTCGGTAAGCTTAACCGCTGCCTCAACCGCTATTAGCATTATTACCACCCCGTTTATTATTGGCTTTGCCATGCACCAATTTGCGCCGCAAGACGATGCCAGCTTTTCAATATTAACTACATCACTTGGGCTATTTGTAATCACCTTAGTGCCTGTAGCCATAGGTATAAGCCTACGCCATTTTAAAAGCGAATTTGCGATTAAAAGCGAGCCGTTTTTCAGGCGTTTTTCGTTATTTTTTATGCTCGCCATGATAGCCGCGCTAGTAATAAAGGAACGCGCCTTACTGGCAAGCTCGTTTAACGATGTATTTTGGGCGTGTATAGCACTTAATATTGGTTCAATGATCATTGGCTTGCTAATAGCAAAGCTTTCAAAACTATCTTTAACTGATTCGTTAACACTCGGCATTGAAGTAGGGATTCAAAATGCATCGCTGGCAATATTAATTGCCATTAGCTTTTTAAATAAGCCTGAGTATGCCGTAACTGGCGGCGTATATGGCCTTGCCATGTTTATTGGGCCGCTGTTATTAATTGCTGGGCTTAAGTTTAAAAACAAACGCCTTGTAAACGCTTAAAAAATGCGAAGCGCCAAATTTAGTTCACTAAGTTTGGCGCTTTTTTTATAGCTATTAACGTTTAAAAATATGCTGTACTTGCCCGCGTAACCATACTAAAGCGTCGTCTTTATCAGTACTTTGATGCCAATATAAATGCTGATAAATAGCAGGCATAGTGGTGGGCACAGGCCTTGCTATTAGTGTGTCATCCAACAATTGACTGGCAACCATTGAAGGCAAGGTGAGTAAAAATGGCGCGTCTTTTATTACCTCTTTCGCGGCAAAATAATTTTGACAACGTATAGCCACCTGCCTATTAAAACTCAATTGCAATAACGCAATATCTTCAATAACAGTACCAGTTGCCCGGTTAGATACCGCAACATGCTTAGCCGCTAAATAATTGTCTATATTGAGTTGGTTTTTAAGCGGGTGGTTTTTTTTCATGAGTACACAAAAGTGATCACTTGAGAGAACAGCGTGGCTAATGGGCGCTTTTATTGGCCGTGCTACATCAATTGCCATATCTATTTGATGATTAGCTAATTGCTTGTGCATATCTTCACGGCTTAATTTTACGCTCGCTAAGCTTGCATTGGGAGCATGCTCTGCCAGTGCAAGTTGCAATTTAGGCAAAACAATAGGCTCTATTGCATCGTGCAGAGCTATTTTAAAGGTTTGCGCTGTGGTCGCTAAATTAAAGTCACCGCAGGCTTGTAGCACTTGGCGTAATTTTTCGAGTAAATCTATTAGCTCGGGTGCCATACGTTGGCACGCAGGGGTGGGCAGCATTAATTGCCCTTGGCGCTCAAATAACGGATCGTTTAATACAGTGCGCAAACGTTTTATAGCATGGCTAACTGCTGAGGGCGTTATGTACAGCACCTTTGCGGTTTCGCTCATGTTTTTTTCACGGTATAGGCATTCAAATATTTTAAGTAAATTTAAATCTAACTGCTGAATATTTTTAGCTTCAATCATTATCACCCGTTCACACTATGAATGTAATTCACACTTAACTGGTAATATATTTCATTTAATTCATTGAGGCGAATGTTTTATGCTGGGTTAACTAAAAAATAAACAGGCAACCCTAATGAACTTTGAGCCAAGCCAAAAAAGCAAAGACTACCTAAAGCGGGTAACCGCCTTTATGGATGAACACGTATTGCCTATTGAGCAAGCAGTAGTTGCGCATAACCATGCTAAAAATAATTCAAACGATTGGACCACTTGGCAACTAAGTGAGCACATTGAGCCATTAAAAGCGAAAGCAAAAGCCGCTGGCCTGTGGAACTTATTTTTACCCGATGCAGAACTAGCACAAGGTTTAACCTGCTTAGAATACGCCCCTATTGCAGAGCAAATGGGTAAATGCTTATTTGCCTCAGAAGTATTTAATTGTAACGCCCCCGATACCGGCAATATGGAAGTGCTTTATCACTTTGCAAACGATGAGCAAAAACAGCAGTGGTTAACCCCATTATTAAATGGCGATATTCGCTCAGTATTTGCTATGACCGAGCCCGATGTCGCTTCATCAGATGCGACAAACATGCAAGCAACCATAGATGTTGATGGCGACGAGCTTATTTTAAATGGCAAAAAATGGTGGACCACCGGCCTTGGTCATCCCAATGCACAGGTGGCTATTTTTATGGGGCTTTCCAACCCCGAAAACGATAAACACAGCCAGCATTCAATGGTACTTGTGCCGCTAAACACACCCGGTGTAAACATTAAGCGTATGCTAAGTGCCTGTGGCGATTTTGATGCCCCCTACGGCCACGGCGAAATGGAATTTAATAACGTACGCGTACCAAAACAAAATCTTATTTTAGGGTTAGGCAAAGGTTTTGCCATTGCACAAGGGCGCTTGGGGCCTGGACGAATTCATCACTGTATGCGCGCAATTGGTGCAGCAGAGCGCTGTTTAGAGCTCATGATTAAACGAGGCCTGTCGCGCAGCGCTTTTGGTAAACCGTTACTTAAATTAGGCGGTAATTTAGAACGTGTAGCGCAAGCGCGTATGGCAATAGATCAAGCCCGTTTATTAACCCTACACGCGGCATGGAAAATAGACACTCAAGGCGTTAAACACGCCATG
This sequence comes from Pseudoalteromonas sp. PSi26, assembly GCF_054960575.1. Classification (NCBI taxonomy): domain Bacteria; kingdom Pseudomonadati; phylum Pseudomonadota; class Gammaproteobacteria; order Alteromonadales; family Pseudoalteromonadaceae; genus Pseudoalteromonas; species Pseudoalteromonas sp. PSi26. The sequence continues at coordinate 60,494 of NZ_JBHNYT010000006.1, forward strand.
ACCGAAATATCGAGCATAAAAGTAGTAGTACCTAATATGCTGCAAATGGTCTCAGATATGGCAATACAAGTGTTTGGTGGCGCAGGGGTGTCGAGCGACTTTCCTATTGCCTCGTTTAATGCAATGGGCCGTATTTTACGCCTTGCAGATGGCCCAGACGAAGTACATATGGGCATGGTTTCGCGCCTCGAACTTAACAAATACCGCTAAGGCAACACCATGAAAACACGACTAATAATAACAGGTGGAGCCACAGGGCTGGGTAAAGCGTTAGCCCTGAGTTACGCAAGTAATTTGGGCGCTAACTTACAAATTTGTATTGCCGATATAAACGCCGAGCGTGCAGCCATAACCATTAGTGAGCTGCAAGCACTAAAAGCCGATGCCTTTTTTTACGCCTGCGATGTAACAAAACAAGCCGATGTAAAGGGGCTTTACGATATTATCCTAACCCAGTGGCAGGGCGTAGATATTGTCATTAATAATGCAGGCGTTGCCACGGGTGGCTCGCTTGAGGGCGAATCGCTTGAGCAATGGCAGTGGATTATGGATATTAATTTGCTTTCTATGGTGCGTGTGTGCCAAACGTTTTACCCCGCCTTTGTGCAACAAGGCGGTGGCTACTTTATTAATATAGCCTCACAAGCAGGGCTTACCCCTATTCCGTTTATGAGCAGTTATAACGCCGTAAAAGCGGCGGTTATAGGCTTTAGCGAAACCCTAAAGCTCGAACTCGCCCACGATAATATAGATGTAAGTGTTGTGTGCCCGAGCTTTTTTAAAACCAATCTTGATGAATCCATGCGCACTAGCGAGCCGGCCATGAAAACCATGCTTAACCGTGCCTTTGAGCGCTCTCCCATAAACGCAGAGCAAGTTGCCGATATTATTTATACGCAGTCACTCAAACGCCCATTTTTAATTTTGACCCATAAATTAGGTAAACAGGCCTTTTTAATGAAAAAACTACTCCCCATTGAGTGGTACATTAAAAACATGCTGAAAAAAACACGCTCTATGCAACGTTTAAAATCAAAATAATAAAGGCTAGCAATGAACACACAATTATTAGATCAAGCCAAAAACGTACGCCAAGGCGAAGAGCTCGACACACAAAAAGTAGATGCCTGGCTTAAGCAACACATTACACAATTAACTGGCGAGCCAAGTGTTACTCAATACGCAGGGGGGGCATCAAACTGGACCTACTGCCTAGAGTACCCAGAGCAATCGCTTATTTTACGCCGTGCGCCCAAAGGCACCAAAGCCAAAGGCGCACACGATATGGGCCGCGAATATAAGCTGCAGCAAGCGCTAAAGCCAGTTTACGGCTATGTGCCAAATATGGAGGCGTTTTGCGACGATGAAAACATACTCGGCACCGATTTTTACGTTATGGAAAAGCTTACGGGGATAATTCCGCGTAAAAATTTACCACGCGGATTAACCCCCACGCCCGAGCGCACCAAAAAGCTGTGCGAAAACGTACTCGACTGCCTAGTAGAGTTACACAAAGTAGATTACAAACAGGCCAACTTAAGCCATTTAGGCAAAGGCGAAGGCTACACCCAGCGCCAAATTAGCGGCTGGAGCGAGCGCTTTACTAAAGCCAAAACTTGGAATGTACCCAGCGGTAAAAAAGTCATTAAGTGGCTTGAAAACAACATGCCAAGTAACGAGCGTATTTGCATAACACATAACGATTTTAGGTTTGATAACGTTGTGCTTGATGCAAACGACTACACCAACGTACTGGGTATTTTAGATTGGGAACTTGCCACCCTTGGCGACCCACTTATGGATTTGGGCAATACATTGGCTTACTGGGTAGAGCCAGGAGATGACTTTTTAGCCCAAGCCACGCGCCGTCAACCCACTCACTTAGAGGGTATGCTAACGCGCAAAGAAGTGGTGGCCTACTACTGTAAAAAAATGAATATAACCGTAGATGATTTTACCTTTTACGAAGTGTACGGGCTATTTAGACTTGCCGGCATTGTGCAGCAAATTTATTACCGCTATCACCATGGGCAAACTAAAAACCCCGCCTTTAAACACTTTTGGGTGTTTGTACATTACCTTTTATGGCGCTGTAAAAAAGCCATTAACAACCAAGGTAAAGTCTAATGTGTATTTTATATTTAGTACGCCACGGGCAGGCCAGTTTTTCGGCTGATAATTACGATACGCTCTCAACTAAAGGGCAACAGCAAGCCACACTACTGGGTGAATATTTAGCACAAAAGCAGCTAACACCCGATGCTGTATTTGCAGGCAGTATGCTGCGCCATAATCAAACCGCAGAGCTTAGTTTAGCAAGTGCTAATAATACGCCTGTGGTAATAAACGATGCGCGATTAAACGAGTACGATCACGAACACATTTTAGCGGTTTATAACCCAGAGCTTGCCACCCCAAGCCAAGTGCGCGCTGCACTTAGCAAGCAAGCCGAGCCTATGGAATACTTTAAAACGGTATTTATTAGCGCTATACAGCAATGGGTACTCAATCCCGACAGCACTCAGTATAACGAAAGCTTTAATGCATTTACTGCGCGAGTACTGGGCGCACTTGAACAAATAGCCAATGAATACCACGGTAAAAAAGTACTTATTTACACCTCTGGCGGGCCTATTAGCATTATAACCAGCCATTTAATGGGGCTAAAGCTCGAGCGCTTTATTGATATTAATTGGAGCTTAGTAAACGCAGGCGTAACCAAAGTAGTGGCGCGCGGCAAAGGAAAAAATCAAAAATTAACGATAAGTAGTTTAAACGAGCATCACTTTTTAGAATGCCACCCACAACAAAAATTAATTACATACACCTAAGGATCTAATTATGCGCAAAAACATACTAATAACAGGTGCAAGTTCAGGCTTAGGCAAAGGCATGGCAAAAGAGTTTGCAAAACAAGGTTGTAATCTTGCTTTATGTGCTCGGCGCTTTGAGCTGTTAGAGCAGCTAAAAAGTGAGCTTGAACAAATAAACCCAAATATAACCATTAGCATAAAAGTACTTGATGTTAACGATCACGAACAAGTATTTAGCGTATTTAATGCCTTTAAAGAAGAGCTAAACGGCCTTGATAGAGTAATTATAAATGCAGGGATGGGCAAGGGTGCTTCTATTGGTACGGGTTACTTTAATGCCAATAAACAAACCGCACAAACTAACTTTGTGGCTGCACTTGCGCAAGCTGAAGCCGCAATGGAAATTTTTAGAGCGCAAAACCATGGTCATTTAGTGACTATTTCATCTATTAGTGCTGTACGTGGTTTTAGGCGCGCCATGACCGTTTATGCTGCCACTAAAGCGGCTATTACCTCATTAAGTGAGGGCATACGCATAGATGTAATGCACACGCCTATAAAAGTAAGCTGTGTACACCCAGGTTTTATAAGAAGCGAAATAAACGAAAAAGTAAAAACAGTGCCGTTTATTGTTGATACCGAAACTGGCTGCAAAGCACTGGTAAAAGCAATAAATAAAGAAAAAGCCAACAGCTTTGTGCCAAGCTGGCCGTGGGCATTTCTGCATTGGATTTTACGCATTGCACCACTTAGTACAATTCGTAAAATGTCGTGAGTGTTATAAATTTTAGGTATTAAAAAAGGTGGCAAATGCCACCTTTTTTAATTGTTTAATACTTATAAAAGTGCAAACAACTTTTTAAGCTGTGGCATGTATTCACTTACTAATGCCAAATTACTTTCGCTAACAAGTGACTCGGTTGTATCAGCAGCGCTTGACGCATTACCTAACGACCCCATTAACGATGTAGCGCCTTTATCTTTAGTGCTTTTCATACTTTGAAAACCACCCATTAATTTGTTTGCTGTTTCTTTATTTTCATCAGACAAACCAGACTTAAGATTTTCTATGTACGCCATAGACACTTCAGAACCCACGGTAATTAACTGCTCAGGCGTAAAGCCATAGCGAGCTGTTACGCTCGCAAAGCTTTTATACAGTGATTGCTCTTTAATCATATTGAGGGCTGTATTTGCAAGCGCACCTTGTTCTGCTGTAGTTTGATCTGCGGTTGCGCCTAGCATGCTACCTAAGTCAACGTTTTTTAACGCATCTTGCGAGCTCGCCCAGCTTGTAACAGCAGGTAAGGCTTTCATGTAGCTTTGTAAGTCACCCTCGGTGATATCTTTAGCAAAACCAGAAAAGCTCATTGCTAACAAGCTCAGTGATACAAGTAATTTTTTCATGCAGGTACTTCCTATTATCGAAAATCGATTATTATATTAGGCCCGTATAAGGGCTGCGCAATTAAAAACTAAATAATTGCCTATGCCAATCTAAATTTATTTATTGGCGTAAATGTATACTCAACTTTGCATTAACCGCCTATTTAGCTTATTCACCCTAAGTCAATGTACAAATGGTACAATGCATTTTTAGCAACGGAAACTGAACGCAATGTTAACAATTTCAAATACAGTCACTATTGATGAGTGGGAGTTAGAGCTCACAGCTATTCGTTCTCAAGGTGCCGGTGGCCAAAACGTTAACAAAGTCGCCAGCGCTATTCATTTACGTTTTGATATTAACCGCTCTAAATTGCCAGACTTTTACAAAGAACGTTTGCTTGCTTTAAACGATTCGAGGATCACCAAAGAGGGGGTTCTCATCATTAAAGCACAAAGCCACCGTACCCAAGAGCTTAACCGCGAAGACGCGTTAAAACGCTTAAAAGATCTCATATTAAGCGCTACCAAGGTCAATAAAGCCCGCCGTGCAACCAAGCCAAGCCGTAACTCGCAGCGTAAACGCATGGATAAAAAAACCAAACACGGCCAAACAAAAGCATTGCGCGGTAATATTAAGTTTTAGCAATAAACCTAAATGGATGCGCCTAGCATATTAGTGCAAGGCGCATTACATATTAAAAGTTAAGTAGGTTAGCAGGAGAGTATTGGTCGGTTAGAATTTTGGTATTTTTAGGCCAATCTTGCTCATCTTTTGTGTACTGCATGTAATTGCTTATGGCGTTTATATCTACATCATATTTTTTAAGCTTGGGCCCAAGCGCTTTAACACGTTCGTTAAGTTGAGCCTTAGTTGGCATAGCTTTAAAACCCGCTAAAATAATACGGTTGCTTCGATTAGCACGGCTTACGTTAATAAAATCGCCAAACACGCTATGGTAAGTTGCCGACTCGTGCTCGTATAGTTTACTACTCGAAAATGTATTCGCAGCAACTACGCCGCCATCAGCCAACACACCTTTAACCTCTTCAAAAAACTCTTTGGTTAACAGGTGCTCAGGAATGTAGTCACCGTTAAACGCATCAAGAATGATCCAATCGTACTTTTTCTTTTTAATAGCCGCGCGTTTAATAAAAATACGGCCATCTTGAACACTAGATGTCACTTTATCGTTTTCAATAAAGCTAAAGTAGTCGCGAGCCACACTCAATACAGCGGGGTCTATTTCTACATTGTGTATTTTAGCCGCAGGGTATAACTCATGAATAACATTCGACAATGTGCCTCCCCCAAGCCCAATAATTAATACATTTTTAGGATTTTCGATTACTAATAAACTCGCAAAAGTAAGCTTTGTGTAGTTGAAAACGAGCTTGTCGGGGTCGTTTTTGTACATGCAACTTTGACTTGTTTGGCTACTTTTAGTGTTAAATTTTAAGCAGCGTAAATCGCGAGTTTCATCAACAATAATATTTCGGTATAAAGAGCGCTCTTCGTGAATAACATTAGCTAAAGCAGCGCCCGAAAACACACTAAGTGCTAAAAGTACATATTTAAGCATGCGCAAGCTCCTTATTATTAGCAACACTGTTTACAGCAATTGCAACAACACCTAACACACCCAACGTAGTAGCAAAGGCACTAATAATGGTGTTTACATCAAACGCGAGTACAAAGTAAAACGAAGTAATAATAGTCCCAAGGGCACTGCCAAGCGTGCTTACAAAATACAAAATACCTGCAACTTGGCCACTTCTTTCGCTGTCGGTAACCAGCAACCTTACTGAGTACGGCGAAATCATGCCTAGTATAATGGTTGGAATAAAAAACAACGCAGTAGAAGCGAGTAACGAGCCATAACGGCTATCTTCAATATGGGTAAAAATAAATGCCATTATGGGCTCAGCAAACAACGTAATAGGCACAACCATAATGCTCGCAACTAAAAATATTAATCCGTATTTAGTCAGCGACGCATTTTTTGTACTAAGCTTACCGCCAAGCAAGTAACCAAACGACAAGCTAAGCATAAACACAGTAATAATACTGCCCCAAATATGTACACTACTGCCAAAGTAAGGCGCTAAAATACGCCCTCCTAAAAGCTCAATCCCCATAATGCAAAAGCCACTGCAAAAGGCTAAAAAGTAAATCAAAGCGTTTGTTTTTAAAGTCATGTTTTTATCGTTATGTAACTATAAGTAGAGCACCATACTAACGTGATGCCACCAGAGTCGCCAGTGTAATAATTAGCCGTTTGTAGGAATAAAAAAAGTATTGCTTATTAATTTATTGTGCTATCATTTTTGTTATAATATAACGTAATTTATTTTGTTGTATTGTCGGTTAATTGTACTTGTACCATTTCGCTTGATTAAGTGATCTACTTAAGTGTGGAAAAACGTGTTGATAGCCAGCCAAAATATTTGTTATTTAGTTGCTCTCGGCAATTGCTCCTGCTTCGCTCTACCTTCTGCATTTGTGCAGTCGTAAATAAGAGTTTTTTTACGCAGGTATTTCCATCTTTAGCCCCGCAAAGCGATTAAGTATTGTTGCGGATTAGTATTTTTAACCACCTTGCTATTTGTAATGTAGTTTTCATCCTAAAGCGCTTTAGTGTAGTGGCTAAAGCGCTTTTTATAACGAATACATGAGTTTATTAAGCCACCCATCGGCCTTCGATGGTTTATAAATTAACACAATGTCTTCACTGTAATGACTGTTAACCCCCTTTACAGTTAATTTTGTGAGCCCTAAATCATCAATCACAAAATTTGGTAAATACGCCAACGCCAAGCCACTTTGAACCACCTCTATTAATGCACTGTAATCGCTACATCTAAATACAATATTGCGCGGTGCAATATCGTCTTGCCAGCCGTCGGAGCCTATTCCTTGTTCAAGGCCGCACAATGGCGAAAACAGCGGGCATGCAAAAGCTGCGTGCAGTAATTGATTTTTAGTAAGCGTTAAAGAACCAGTTTTTACTAGCTGATGCCCAGCGGATCCAGCCACACTAAACCCAGTATTAAATACATCAACCGCCACTAAATTAGCGTGTGAGCTATTATTTAATGCCTCGCGAGTTACTAGCGCAATATGCGCAGCGCCTGATGCAACTTGGCTTATAGCTTCACCTTCAAATACATTATTAATACGTACCGAACAAGGCAGGTTGCTAAGGGGGGGAAGTAACTTTTTTAAGCCACTTTTAAGTAAAATGGCAGGGCCTGCAATAACTGCATTAAATTTGTGATTATCGCTTTTAAAGCGGCTAGTAAGCTGCTGGTAATTATGAACTAAATCACTACTGTGCTTAACAAACTCTTTGCCTTTATCATTAAGTACTAAGGTTTTGCCAACACGATTAAACAGCTCTGTGGCTAAGTTTGCCTCAACCTTTTTTAGCGTTTTAGACAGCGCCCCTGGGGTAATATTAAAATGTTTAGCGGTTGTGTGCAGGTTTTGCGAACTCGCCATATGGATTACTTTTTCAATGTCATCTAAATGCATAGCACCAAACCGTATTGATTAACAGGAAACAACTAACAACTTATTATCGATTATTTATATATAAAAATCAGCTTATAGTGGCGCTATATTTATTTTTGAGCATTAACATGAAACACATACTGCTATTTTTTATTTTATTGTCGAGCGCAGCACTTGCAAGCGCCCCTCAGCACAATGCACACAACACACATAAAACCCACAGTTATGTGGGGTTTCATGGCATGGCGCTTATATTAGCCGGCGATAAAGTACTTGCCAGCCACATGCCTTTATACGCCCCCCCACACAACTACCAAATAGTGTACGAAGTAACTACAGATGACACCCACCTTAAAATAATCAAAAAAGCACTAAACGAGTCACTAAAAAAACAAACTCAGATCACCATTTTACCAACCAAATTTGATTTAAACTTATTAATAAATAAGATGACACCCACGTTAAATACTACTGTGTTTAATGGCCATTTTGAGCGCGGAGGTAGGGCTTTATTTTCGATAAAGCTGACCTTTAAAAATCCGTTATATGTAAAAAAGCTCGCTAAAACACAACCTGAAAAAGAAGAGTTTGATTTAATAGAGGTTTCAGCAGAGCAGGGGTTGGTGATTCATAAAATACAAAGTAAACCAAGCTATGACTCACTCAGTTTAGTAGCACTAACTAACGGGAAATATAATGGCAAGTTAAAATGTGATGCGCCAGTAACCACAACACTTGCAAGTAAGCTAAAGGCCTGTTTTAAAAGCGTACCAAGCTATTTAGAAACTCGCGATTTTGCAGTTAATTAATCTATAACCCTATATACAATGACAGCCACTGCTCAATATTGAAGCGTTACGTGTAGTGACTGATACCTGAAGTTAGCGTTTCGACTGATATTCATAACGGCATGACAGGCTGTTATGAGCGAGAAGCAGCCGTTGAGATTGGCTAAATATCGTAGATAATTGATTGGTCAAACTGCGCTTTGCGCATCCATTCATGAAAATGAATGAGCGACGCGCGCATATTGGTTAATTTAACTTTACCTAAAATAGTTAGAAAACTTAGTGATAGTAATACCTTAGGTAATTTGTTAAAACTATATAATGTAGAAAAATGAACGTAGCGTCGGTAGAAATATGCGCGATGAGCGCACTATTAAAATGTTAGTTTTCAATGGAGAGTAGATGAACACTTTAAGTAAATTAGTCACTGTCAGTATTGTATTACTCATTACTGGGTGCGCTGGTATTTTAGGTGTCACTGGTGCGGATACTGGAAAAAGAATTAGCGATGACTGGGTTGAATATAACGTCACTCATCCGGGGCTTACAATTAAAATTATCGAACCTTATGCTCCAGATTTAATGCCAATATCTACGGTTGGTAAATCATCCCCGTCGCCGTTGAGACATACCATTATATTTGGAACCAAATCAAATCAGCATGTGCTTGAAGTTATAGGTAAGTACAAGAAAGAACTGTACTTTGATAATAGGTTTTATGGTTCAATTTGGTCAGGTGACGTTTTGATTCGAGACGGTAGCCTTTCAATAGACGGTAAGTTGTTATCAGTAATAGAAAACTAACAAAAGCAGCCACAGGACAAAAAAACGCTCCGCAATTTTTTGCCTGAACAAGTGAATGGGTGACCCCTTTGGTTTTTGAAATCCGAGATATACGATTTGTTTTAGAGTGGGAAGAGGGGCTGTTAAGTTTATAAGTGCAATTTAGAAATTTAACTAAGTAATAGCAACTGTGTACAAAAATATAATTGCTAATCGAGCAGAATTTAGGTGTAATGAATACATAATAAACGCTGAGTAATGCAGGGAAAGCTTACATAACACTCGCTAAGCTGATTAAATTAGCGAGGAAAGTGAGAGTCTCTAAAAAGCAAATTCCCATAGCATAAACAACACCAACTCTGACACACCGAGCAGGTAGCGCCTCAGTCCAACAAGCGATTATGCAACACAAACTGCGTGTCGCATAAATACTAAAATGTTATGTGCCTTTCAAATTCACAAGGATGTATTAATGAAAATTACCTTTGAAGAACCTTTAGAATTATCGTCAATAAATAATATCTCTGTGACAAGGAATACTAATTACGATAAAAGTTATATTGAATACTCCTTTAAGCAAAACGCAAAACCTATAGAGCATATGTTAGTAAACACGACGCTTGGAGAAAAACTGTCCGCTTACAACCTTATTGAAAAAGACCTAAACTCAGCATTTTCGACATTCTCTTATTTAATTGATTTTATATCTAAAACCTCTAAGGAAGAGCTTCAAGGGTACGGTGGACATTCGAACAATAATTTCATAATTGCTAAATCACTACATCAGTCAGCTATAGTTACTTATTGCAAATGCTTTGCAAATTCTTCGGGTGGCAAAAAGTCAAAACAGAAGCCTAGAGGAGTGAAACTTGAAAAACAACTCATAAGCGACTTTCCGGATGAACTCAAAGCAACTCATGAAGATTTGATGGAGATGAGAAATGAATATATCGCACATGGGGGAGCGTCTCCCTACGAAAAATGTGTTTCATTAATTTTACTGTCTAAAAATTATGAAATAAATTCAGAAATTTTATGCCTAGAAGCTCACTCAGGAGGATTAGATATTTCATTTTATCATATGGTTCTTAAGCTTATTTCGTCATTAAAAGGCAAACTTGAAGAAATGCAGAATAAGAAGCGAAAAAGTCTTTACGAAGGTTATTTGAAAAACTTACCTAAAGAAAAAATAAGGGAAAAGGCTACCAAAGTAACTAGAATTAGTTTAAGTAGCACATAACAATCACATTAAGTCGCTCGCAAGCTTGCTAGGACGCTAACGTATGGGAAGTGTCGCTTCGCTCCAAATTTTAGCCCATGTGTTATCGCACCTTATGTGGGCGTTAGCTTACTCATTTCATTTTCGGAGCTTAATTTGTTCGATTTATTAAACCCACGTAAAAACTTAGATTGTGATGAATATTTAGAATCAATCCGTAACCCTATTAAGCAAGACATGACTAGAGACTTAATAGAATGTGCAAGCCAGATATTCTCCCAAATCAATAGGCGTTACAGAATATCCTTTCAAATACCTATTATAAAAATTAAAAATGAATCAAATATAAGTGCTGAAGGCATGGATGGCATTATATATATAAGTGATTGGGGTCAAATCTTGACTTAAGACATTAAAGTCGATGTCTGCTAATGGCACTTAGATGAGCCTCGGTAATGAGCGAGAAGTAGTCATTCAGTTGAGTCATCATTTGTTTAGTAATAATAAGAGGAAACTTTCCTCTTTTTTACATGTTTATATAAGCTACAGAAAGCATAATATATATATCTGGTAATAACTTATAGTATTTGTTATTAATATGAGCTCACAACATTAGGATGTTTTCGCGCTAAAATAGGGAAAGTGTCTTCTAATAAAACTGTTAGCAATAACAAGGATGTTTCTTGAAATACCTTACCATTATTGCACTCATATTATCCTTCAATTCATTTGCTAATGTATTCGAAAAGATAAATTGTGCCTCTTATGAACCTACTAAATATCTTAATAAAACAGTATTAAAAGGTACTGTTAAAAGTGAGGTTACAGAGGTTGGCGTAAAAGAGTTTCTTGAATCTACACAAAATGATTCAAAGCCAAGAATATGGAAGCTTGAACTTTTGGATAGAGCGACAGGTAAGTACAAAAAGTCTTTTCCTAGAAGCTCACCTTACTCCGATGAAAAAACGGCTATTGAGCACCAAATAATACAGCCACATGTAGTTATAAACTTGGGGAAAAAGAGCATCACAGGTAGTAATAATGGTGAATTCTGAGGTGAGTTACTTTTAATCGATGAAAACGATAAGATCACACTCATCGAGCGTATGAATGTAAAAGATATTTTTGAAATGCCTTTCGGTTTAGTTGTCACATCAGGCTTAGCCCATTTATCGTGGAATTATGGTGATATTCATTTCATAAACTCAGATTTTGAAATTGAAAAGTTATATAGCTTAGTCGGTATGCCCGTATCAACATGGCATCTGGAAAGTGGCGCTCTTCTTATTAATAGTTACCCATCGGGCTCTCAGGTTTTAACTAAGAATGGCTATATGAAACGTGTGCAATGTATTGCTAACAAGGCAAATTAAAAGCGTGGACAAAAAACAGTTGGCTTTGTTCGTGCTTCATATTGTCTGCAGTCAAGATTTGCCCCTCGGCTTTTATACAGGCTGCATGTATGAGGGAAAGCCCTTTTAACCTAAAATAAAGCAACGCAAACGCCGCAATTCCTTCCAAAACGCCAATTAAAACAACTGCATTGTCATCTTATATTTGATGTAAAATAGCGATAACTGATTGAACCAAAATAGGAACTCGGCTATGGTTGATTCATTAACAAAAGCAAATAAAAAACGAGTTAGTCTACAGGCTTTTTATAAGTATTAATGTTTTCATCAAACAAGGAGTTACTATGTCGAAGAATTGGAAATGCCCGAAATGTGATTGTACTGATTACGACACAGATACAATTGCTACCACAGGTAGTGGTTGGTCTAAAGTTTTTGATATGCAAAATCGCAAGTTTACAGCAGTTATTTGTTCTAATTGTACTTACACTGAATTTTATCGTGGTAAAGCTAGTACGCTAGGTAATGTATTTGATTTATTTACTAATTAAGTGAATGGGAGCAAATCTTGACTTCAGACATTAAAAACCTTCGATGTCTGCTCATCGCACTCAGCAGTCACTTGATAACCTAGAATATTGATAATAATTGTCATGATATTTTGCTTTATTGATTAGTTTTTTCGGCGGCCACAATGGCCGCTAATATGGTTTAATACTAGTCAAAGGCACATACGTACTTAATGCGCTGTTTGTGTGATTATAAACCCACTATGGCGCTGCGCCTTTCCATTAAAATTACATTGCGCCACACACCATTTAATTTACCTAGTTTCTCTCGGTTTCCAACCTGCCTAAAACCATTGCGAGCATGTAAAGCAATACTATTAGTATTTTCAGGGAAGATACTGGCTTGTAGCATCCATATACCGTTGCTTTCTGATTCATTAATGAGTGCACAAAGCAATGCGTGCCCTAAACCTTTACCTTGGGCTTGGTTTGCAACATATACACTTACCTCGGCAACGCCCGAGTATACCTCACGGCTAGAAACGGCAGATAACCCGGCCCAGCCAAGCACCTTTTCATCCTCAACTGCTACAAGACGACAACAGTTGAGCATAGAACTATTCCACTGTTGCCAACTTTTCGCTTCAGTTTGAAAGGTCGCGTTGCCGGTATCAATACCTTGCTGATAAATATTTTGAACGGCTAAAAAATCGTTCTTTGTAAATAACCTTATGATCACAATCTTTCCTTACAACTATTATTCCTTAAAATTAGCGGCCTAATTATGAATGAGTTAGCTGCTAATTTTAATAACCGCTAACATATCGTCGTCATCCTCATCGAGGCCAACTTCTTCGAACCCAAAACTTGTATAAAAGTTTTTAGCAACAGGATTTTGCGGGTTATAACAAATCTCGATTTGTTCAAGCTTAGGAGTTGCTTTAATCTCTTCAATTGCCATAGCCAGTGCTTTGCGCCCAATGCCTTTATTTTGATAATACCAACTCCATTAAGTATGTGTTCTAAATTTTACGCCGAAAAAACAATTCAGTTCTAGGCGTAAATTGTTGTAAATGGTTGTTCCCTTTGCGAAATTTAAAACAAAGAAATGGGTTGTTTTAGCAAGTAAAATAGAGCAGCTATTTATTGGAGTTGGTATAAGTTTGATCAACCATAAAGCGCCAAATAGAAACCTTTGCAGGGGTTTCTTGTACCCACATAAAAAAGCCTACTGGTACACCATTTAAGTAAATAGCTTTACAGGTATACCCGCTATTGTAGTGCGCCTCAACTAACGACCACATATTACACGCTACGTATTCTTCTTGCGTTTTAGCAACCTCTAAATCGCATATGGCTTCGTAGTTATCGGCGGTGATGTCTTCCAGTGACAGATTCATGTTTTTCCTTCAGATCCACTTAGTGTAATTAGTAAGCTATCAGTGTATGTACCTATAATCAATCAAATGAAGAGGTTGATTTTCTCCCCCCATAAATTAGCCAAACTAATAATCTACAAATCTATTTAACACAAAAAGGCCGCAGTAAATAAATACTGCGGCCTTTGCTTTTAGCTAAGTACTTTTTAAGCTAAGTGCTATTTAATAAGCCCCTGCGCTGTAAATAAGCTCGTAGCTGTGGCTGTAAATCTCAAGGATGTTACCAAACGGGTCTTCCATGTAGATCATGCGGTACGGCTTTTCGCCAGGGTAGTAGTAACGTGGCTCTGGCATACGTTTTTTACCACCTGCAGCAACAATACGGTCCGCTAAACCTTCCACATCTGGGTCTTGTACACAAAAATGGAAGATACCGGTTTTCCAGTATTCAAAGTTGTCTTTAGGGTTTTCTTGGTCTTTAAATTCAAAAATTTCTACACCAATACGGTCGCCTGTTGAAAGGTGCGCTATTTTAAATTTTTCCCAATTTGGACCAAATACATCGGTGCACATTTCGCCAATGGGGCTGTTATCTTCAGTGATCACGGTAGGCTCCATTATGGTGTACCAGCCCATCACCTTAGTGTAAAACTCTACGGCTTTTTCAACATCTGGTACTGAAATTCCAATGTGCGAAAAACTACGTGGATATGTATGACTCATAATCTGTCCTCTTTAACGTGTGGCTTGTTTTGTAACGAGTTGATGGAGTTAGTTTACGAACCATGCGTTATTAAGTAAAATTATCATTAATCATCATTTTGAGTATGTTTTGTAATGATAAACCCGACATGGTTAAACACGTTTTGCACGTTGGTTGAGGTAAATCATTTTACCCAAACCGCCGAGCGCTTATTTATGACCCAATCTGGCGTAAGTCAGCACATTAAAAAGCTAGAGCAGCAAGTAAACTGTGCGCTATTAGAGCGCCACGGCAAACAGTTTACGCTTACCCTACATGGGCAAAACTTGTATCAACAAGGCAGCTTATTATTAAAAGAATGGCAGTTTTTAGAACAACAATTAAAAGATGACTCGCCTTTCAGCGGTTTAGTTAAAATACAGTCGCCTGGTAGTTGTGGGCTAAAGTTTTACAATCAACTATTAGCACTGCAAGTAGAGCACAAGGAGCTAGTTATAGATTACCGCTTTGCTCCAAATACCAGTGTTGAACAAGCGGTGGCAAACCACAGTGCCGATATTGGGTTTCTAACTCAAGCGCCAACCCTTAGCGAAGTTACTAGCCACAAAATTGGTCAAGAAGCTTTATTATTATTAACCCCTGCACATATTAAAAACCCAACGTGGGAGGTTTTATGTGAGCTTGGCTTTATTGGCCACCCCGATGCAAAACACCACGCGCAGCTGCTACTAAGTGAAAACTACAGTGAGTTTGAACATGTTGATCAAATTAAACAAACGGGGTTTTCTAACCAAATAAGTTTAATACTGGAGCCGGTAAGTTTAGGGTTGGGTTTTACGGTTTTACCTGCGCATGCTGTTAGCGCATTTAATAAACCCGGACTGATAAAAACGCACCATTTAGCTAATCCGATTAGCGAAAATATTTATGTGTGCCATCACCGTAATAGGCCAATGGCAAAGCGCATGAATACAGTAATTGAAGCAATAAAATCAGGCTAGGGCGCGTGTAACTGCGCCCGTAAAGCCCCTTTACAGTGTTGGTTTTTGATAAGGCTTAAAAAAGGGCCTCGTTTTTAACTTACTAATTTGGCTTTTAAATCAACTAAATCGGTTGCAGTGGTGGTTGGCTGAATTTCCCATGGATCAAAAATAGAATCCTCAGAACGCTTTATCCACGCACCGCGCATGCCATGCGAAATAGCTCCGGTTATATCAAACGGATTACTCGAAATAAGCCACGTGTTAGCACCCGTTGAATTTGCCTCGCGTAAAAAGTGGCTGTAAACACCTGGGTTTGGTTTAAATGTTTTCATATCGTCGGCGCTTACAACACCTTCAAAATAATCAACTATACCTGCCGTTTCGAGCAAAGTATTTACCGCATCAGCAGCGCCATTAGAAAATGCAAACAACCGGTAATTTTGTGTTTTAAGTTGCTCAAGCCCTTTTTTAACATCATCAAAGGCGGGTAAAATTTTATATTGCTCAAGCAATTGCTGTTTTTGATCATCAGAGAGTGGAGTTTTATGCGCTAGGCAAGCGTAGTCTAACGCCTGTTTAGTACACACTGAAAACGGAACATAGTTTTGCATTAAGCCGCGCCTAAACGAATACTCTAACTGTTTTTCACGCCATGTATTTGAAAAGTTTTGCGCTTTATTGCCAATCATATTTTCAAGTAAAGATAGTACGCCGTGGGTGTTTATTAGCGTGCCGTATACGTCAAATGCGAGTGTGGTTGCCATGTTTGCTCCCAAAATTTAAGTTACTTGTAGCCTAATTGTTTCGAGCTTAACTTACTTTGAACGACTGCTCAACGTTGTTAATTTGTTATATAAGAAGGTGCAGCAACAACACCCGCGCCATAAACGCTAACAGAAACCCCGCAACATTTTAATTAAGGAAACAGCACTTTCAAACCCGAGATACTCGCTCGTTTTAGAATGGCTAGAACGGCTGTTGAGTTTATAAGTGCAAGTTATAAATGAAATTAAGTAATAGGGTTTATTAGCCTGTCTTTTCGAGATAGCCTTGTGAGTAGTCAGGTGTGAGCAAAAACTGAGCATTGAGATTGGAGGAATATAATAGCTAATCAATTCATCAAACAGTTCTTTGCTCACATATTTTTAAAAATGAGCAAAGAGCGCATATTGTTCTATTTAACTTTACTTTAAATTTTTAGAAAACTTAATGATAGTAATACCTTAGGTTATTTGCTAAAACTATATAAAGTAGAAAAATGAGCGTGGCATCGGCAGAAATATGCGCGATGAGCGCACTATTAAATTGTTAGCTGGATACTGAATATGGAGCTCACATTTCACATTGCTTTAGTCTTTGGTGCGATATTTGGTTTAGGTTTAGTTATTACTATTATTCTATGGTTTAAATTTTTCTCAATAATAAAGCGTGTAGATCCTGAGTTGCATGAACGTTTAAGGTTTAGGCTTAAGCCCAGTTTAAGTAAAGGATATGGAAGCTTTATTTTTAAAAAGGAATTTGAAGATTATCCAAACCAAGAAATTTATAGTTTATCGAAGATAACTCTATTGGGTTGGACATGTAGCCCAGTGGGGATTTAATTTTTATATATTAATAATTGCTGTACTAATTATTATCCAGCTAACAAGCGCCTAAACTCCGTCAATGTTAAGTTGTCACGGTTTTGGCAAACAACGCAAAAAGCCGCGCCAACACATTGCGTGTTAGGCGGGCGTTATAGAGAGTATTAATGAAAGTCAGTAATCCATTAACCATTATTGCTATATTTGCCGGGTTGGCTGAAGCTCTCGCAACAGTCGCTCTTCTTGGTTTGCCTAAGGAATTACAAGAAATATTCCTTTACTTTGTAATGGCTTTTCCCTCCTTAATTGTGACTCTCTTCTTCATAGTCTTATATTTCAATAATCATGTATTATACGCTCCAGGTGACTACCAAAACCCTGAACATTATTTGAAGGTAAATAACGTTGACATTAAACAATTGCTTACTTCTGAACTATCCAAAAATAGGCCAAAAGTTGAGCAAGAAGATACTTTAATAAATACAGCAGTAGGTGCTGCTGGCGATAGCTCAGAATTGGCAAAAAAATCTCTTGATGTAGCTCGAGAGGTGACAGAAGATTTATTTAGTCCTGCTTTAGAGTTGCTGGTATTTCAACTTCTTGAGAAACCGGGAAAAGATAGAAAAAAAATTATTAATTCCATAAAAAGTGATAATTTACGGAAAATGCTAGTTTCTATACTAGAGAAAATTAAAACTCAAGTTGGTGAAGATTCCTATAACAAACCAATTCAGCCGACCGCTAAAGCGTCGGCTGATTGAAGCATTATGTCGCATGGAAGGTTAAGTGAAAATATTTATTGGAATTGTAGTTTTAACGTCAGCTTTGATTGCGATTATTGCCTTTAGCAACCAGGCTCAAGTGTTCTTACTCCACAAGATGTACTCTCTAGGTTCTGGTATGGACGATGGGGCAACAGAGTTATTTATTCGTAATAAACACCGCTACAAATCTGTTGTTTTGGAATTGCTTAATGCTGAAACTCCCAACACTTACAAAGCTCAAGCTTCTTTTTTGTTTGGCGAGCTACTATTAGATGACCCTGAAATTCATGAAAAAATAAAAGATATTTCGGTTAATCACCGAAACAAACAAATTAGATGCTTTTGGTTTGATGTACTGGATGGTCGGTTCGAGCATGAGCTTATAGCAGGTAGTGAATCTGGTAAGTTTGCTACTTATGTGGTTAAAGACAAAGGAAGTAGGTGCGAGTAAATGCCACATAACAAAAAAATTAAGTCACTCACTGCGTTCGCTGGGACGCAAACACGCGAGGCTGCTTCGCCATTATGCCCCACGTGCCTGCGCACCTTATTTAAAAGTTACCGTTCTCTGTAAATGAGGTACTTTCCAATCAATAATACCTAGCGGCTCGGTTAGGTTTAATTACTTTTGCTAGGTTTGTTGCACTCAATCCAACCAACACTCAACAAACTTAAAACCTTTCACCTAACACCTTTTGCCTTTAACCTTATAATTTAACTGTAAACCCCCATGACATTTTGATTAAAAAAGCCACACCTCAACATGTGTTAAGGTGTGGCTTTTTGCAACAGCTATAACTAAAATTAAGCGACATTCGCTGCTAATAACTGGCTGCTAATAGCTCGTTACGCACTAGCTCTGCGCCTTTGCTTAGAGCGTTTAGCTTACCGTTTGCTATATCGCGGGGTAGGGGGGCCATGCCGCAGTTGGTGCAGGGGTAGAGTTTATCGGCATCTACATATTTAAGCGCTTCGCGTAGGGTTTTGGCAACCTCTTCAGGGGTTTCTATAGTATTGGTGGCTACATCGATTGCACCCACCATTATTTTTTTACCGCGTACCAGTTCGAGTAGCTCTATGGGTACCTGTGAGTTTTGGCATTCGAGCGAAATAATATCTATATTCGATTTTTGCAGCTTAGGGAATACCTCTTCGTATTGTCGCCACTCGGTGCCGAGGGTTTTCTTCCAATCGGTGTTGGCTTTAATGCCGTAGCCGTAGCAAATATGCACGGCGGTTTCGCATTTTAACCCTTCTATAGCTCGCTCTAGGCAGGCAATGCCCCAGTCGTTCACCTCATCAAAAAACACGTTAAAAGCGGGTTCATCAAATTGAATTATATCAACCCCAGCGGCTTCTAGCTCTTTGGCTTCTTGGTTGAGTATTTTAGCAAATTCCCATGCTAGTTTTTCACGGCTTTTATAGTGATCATCATACAGGGTGTCGATCATGGTCATTGGCCCTGGCAATGCCCATTTAATTGGTTGGCTGGTTTGCTGGCGTAAAAACTTGGCGTCTTCAGCAAATACCGATTTAGTGCGAGACACAGGGCCAACCACTGTGGGTACGCTGGCATCGTAACGGTCGCGAATTTTAACTGTTTTACGGTTTTCAAAATCAACGCCATTTAAGTGTTCAATAAAGGTGGTTACAAAGTGCTGACGAGTTTGTTCGCCATCGCTGACTATATCTACGCCTGCGGTTTGTTGCTCGTGCAGGGAAATACGTAAGGCGTCGTGTTTGCCATTTACCAGCTCGCTACCTTGTAATTTCCACGGTGACCATAAGGTTTCGGGCTCAGCAAGCCATGACGGTTTTGGCAAGCTACCAGCTGATGATGTGGGTAATAGTTTTTTCATAATAAATGCTGCCTTTAATTTTGTTGTGTGATTAAGCGATACTTGCTGAGAACTGCTGCAGTACTGACTGATAAGGCTTAATAAAGTGCCGCTCGGTAAATTTACCTTGCTCAACCGCTAATTGACCTCGCTCTGCGCGGTCATACACAATTTGCGTTAACGAATGATCGTCATTTTTTAAATTCGGTTTATAACGGCTACCTGCGGCGGCATTAGCGTTATAAATTTCTGGACGATAAATTTTTTGAAACGTTTCCATGGTGCTAATAGTGCTAATTAGTTCAAGGTTGCTGTAGTCGTTAAGTAGGTCACCAAAAAAGTAAAACGCTAACGGTGCAACGCTGTTTGGTGGCATAAAGTAGCGCACTTGTAAGCCCATTTTTTTAAAGTATTGCTCTGTTAACGACGACTCATTAGGCTGATACTCTACGCCTAAAATAGGATGTAAATTTTCGGTTTGCTGATAGATTTTGTTATCAGACACGCTTAAACAAATAACCGGTGGCTTTTTAAAATGCTGCTTATAGGTATTTGAGTTTACAAAGCATTTAAACAACTTACCGTGTAAGTCACCAAAATTATCAGGGATACTAAATTGCGGTTTGCTTTTGTTATGCTCAAGCAATAACACGCTAAAGTCGTAATCGCGCACATACGATGAAAAGTTATTACCCACCATGCCTTCAATTCGCTCGTTGGTTTGACGGTCAATAATATTGGTTTTTAATACCTCAATTGACGGAAATGCCTGGCCACTGCCTGCAATGTCTAAATCAACCGAAATGATTTTGAGCTCAACCGCATAACGATCCCCTTGCGGGTTATCCCAACTGGCCAGTGCATTAAAGCGGTTGTTGATCATTTTTAGGGTATTACGCAGGTTTTGTTGGCGGCTTTCACCCCTTGCTAAATTAGCGAAATTGGTCGTAATACGTGTGTTATTTGATGGATGGTAGTTTTCATCCAAGTTAGTGCTTTTAATAATAAATGTAAGATCAGTGCTCATAGCCGTATCCTTTCAATTTGACTGGTTGCTGCTTTTATTAACTGGCTGTAAACCGATATAAAGGTTAAGCAGTCGTGTGCTTTGCAGAGTTAATAAATTTATACGCGGTATGCAGCATGAAGAAAAACGGGTTTATTTCAGGTAAAACATGAGACAGATTCACGCTTGAGTGAATTCATTAATTTAGTAATATTGATTAGTTGCTGATGAGAGGCACAAGTCAATTTAGACGTCTAGATTTCTATTTAATAAAGTAAGCTATGCAGTTTATTCATATAAAACCTGAATAATATTCAACGCTTTTAGAACATGCTTATAGTTTGTACTGGTAGGTCTGATATTTAATAAAGTCTAATTAATTTAATGATTTAAAAGTCACAACCCACTTTAAAAATTTAATATAAAGCTAAATGAGGAAATGTTTATTTTTTTAAATGCAGTTTTGCATTTAAAAATAGGGCGCTTAATTAAACACATTGATAACTACGTGACGAATAGCGATAAGTTTACGTTGTTTGAGCGTGCTTTATAAATTCATCATAAATACTGTCTTTAATAAGCCTGTCGGGCGTAAAAGCATAATAATGCTGATAAACATTTTCAATTGTACCAATATAATTAACGTCGTAGTGACGCTCTACTTCGGCTCTTACCGAAATAGGCGCAGGGAATATGCCAAACCCTTGTTCACCTAACGACTTCATTAATGCGCTGTCGTCAACATGGCCAGCTATTGTCATTTCAATCTTGTGTTCTTGCAGCCAATAATACATAGCACGCGCAACGGGGCTTTCTTTTGCAGGCAGCACTAAAGGCTTGTTATTTAAAGATTGCGGAAACTGCTTATGTAACTGCGAATGCCATGTTTTGTTTCCAAAAAGAGCGATTTGGCTTTTGCCTATTTCATGGCAAAACGCCTTAAACGATAAAGTGGTATCGAGCGGTTTATCGGCTAACACTAAATCAAGCTTATGAATCGCCATTTGTGCAAGCAGTTCATCTTGTTGGCCATCAATACAGTGTAAGTTGGTAATACGGTCGTTATTAATTAAAGGGGCTAGCCACTTTGACACCAGTGATTTGGGTAACACATCTGAAATACCGACCTTTAACGTTCGTGAATAGTGCGTGGTATCACCTTGCGTGGTTTCGAGCCATTCGTGGGCAATAGCAAACATATCATTGGTGTACTGCTGTGTAACATGGCCAAACTCCGTTAACTGCAGACCCCGCCCTTGGCGAACAAACAGTGGTTTTCCTAGTCGTTGCTCTAAGTTAGTAATTTGTGAGCTGACCGTTTGCGGCGTTAAATTAAGTATTTTACTCGCCGCTGCAATGCTGCCGTGCTTACTTACTTGCCAAAAATAATATAAGTGATTGTAGTTGATGTTGGTAATCATTCGAAAATACCTGTTTTAAAGTAAGAAATAATCAGCTTTTTCCTTTGCCTCTAAGTTAGTAGATTACAGTCATGCCTGCAACATAGGTACTATTAAAAGGTGTAATTGCATGAAGCTAAAACTTACAGTTAAAAACAAGATAATTAACGCTAGTGAAAAGATGTCGCTTTTAAAGCTGATCAAAACACAATTGGCAAAACATGCTTTAAATATTCGCAAAGTGGAGATTCAAATAAATGATCTTTCGAGTGATCGCCACGGCACTTTGCAGCAGTGCAAAATTAATATTCTTGTACCTGGGCTACCCAGTATTAATGTAAATACAAAAGGACGAAGTATGCTGCAAGCGATAAAGCGGGCACTTAAAAGTTTGCAGCACATTCTCGTTAATAAGTATCAACCTTCGCAACCAAGCTCTTAATATCGCACTTGTAGTAGCAAGGATGCTACTTTTTTAATACCTCTCTAATTCCAAGCTATGTTTAGTATTAAACGATTCAATTATTACCATTGAGCAGTGTTTTCTTGTTGGGTTTTGTTGCAATGAGCCCATCGAACGCTTTGAAACCCCCGCACCATTTTGATTAAAAAAGCCGCACACTAATAATGAGTGTGCGGCTTTAGTATTTTACTTTTTAAAGCGGTCACTTGGTTAGTAAGTGCTTTTCAAAAAAGTCAGCCATCATAGTATGGTAATGCAAGGTGGTTCCTTTGCCTTCACGTAAGCTATGTGAGCGGTTTGGGTATGAGAAAAACTCAAACTGCTTGTTGTGCTTTACAAGCTCGTCAATTAATCGCTCTGAGCCTTGGTAATGCACGTTATCATCGCCTGTGCCGTGAATAAGCAATAGCTTACCAGTTAGGTTTTTAGCAAAGGTAATCGGCGAGGTGTTATCGTAACTCTCAGGATCGGTATTTGGGTTACCCGCATAACGCTCTTGATAAATGGTGTCGTACAAACGAATGTCTGGCACGGGTGCTGAGGCAATGCCTACTTTAAATTTATCACCGTGGCGGAACAGTAAGTTAAGGGTTGAGCTACCGCCGCCTGAATGACCCCACACGCCAACGCGGTCAGTGTCTATTACATCCCAACGCTTAGCCATAGCATCTAGGGCGTCTACTTGGTCTTGCACGGTAATTGAGCCAATTTTTTTATAGATTGATTTACGCCAATCGCGGCCTTTTGGTGCACGTGTACCACGGTTATCAACCGATGCCACAATAAAGCCTTTTTGCGTTAACAGTGATTTATACAGGTAACTGTTGCCTTCCCAGCGGTCTTGCACGGTTGAGCCCCATGGTTCGCCGTATACGTAAAAAACAATTGGGTATTTTTTACTTTTATCCATGTTTTCTGGGAACATAATATAGCCTTCAAGCTCGGTACCATCTTGCGCGTTTACATTAAAGAACTCATGCTTTGGTAAGCTTTGCTCAGCAAGCTTTTGTTTGAGCTTTGTATTTTCAACTAAGGTTTTTACATTACTATGATCGCTCACTTTAATGATCTCTTTAGTCGGTGGCGTACCAAATTTTGAGTAAGTATGCATTGCCCATGAGGCATCTTTTGACATGTAGTAACTGTTTGAACCTTCAAACCCAGCAGGTGTGACCCGTACCGGTTTGCTGCTGCCATCAAGCGGTGTGCTGTATAAATAACGTTGACCAGGATCGTTTGGCGAGGCAATAAAATACATCACGTTTTTATCTTCATTGATGGTAAGCATATCAATAATGTCGTAATCACCAGGGGTTAGGTCGATAATAGTTTTGCCATCGCGCGATACACGGTAAAGATGACGCCAGCCGTCGCGTTCGCTATGCCAAATAAAAAACTCGCCGTCTTTTGACCAGTTTGCTTTATAAAACCATTCGATAAACGCATCGTCTTTGTCTTCTAAAATTTTAGTCAGTTGCTGCTTTTGCCAATCAAACAACCACACTTTGTTATGGCTTTGCGGGCGGTTTAAGTCTTGAATCATTAATTCATTACCGGTGCCAGCCCAGCTAATACGCGGAATATAACGGTCGCGGTTATCGCCTTCAAGCTCAGCCCAACGGGTTTGTTTATCAGCAAGGCTTACCACACCAACACGCACGGCAGAGTTGGTTTCACCGGCTTTAGGATAAGGGAATTTTTTAAGAGTAGGGTACAGTTCGTCGGTGTTGTTGATCATAGTGAAAAATTTAACGTCACTGGTATCAAGCTGCCAATAGGCGATTGATTTGTTGTCGGGGCTCCAACGAAAACCATCAGCAATAGTAAATTCTTCCTCGTACACCCAATCAAAATTACCGTTAACAAGGGTAGCGCTGCCATCGGTTGTGAGCGCGGTTACATCGTGACTGCCAACCGCTTGCATGTAAATATTGTTGTCGCGTACGTAAGCCACTTTTGAGCTATCTGGCGAGAACTTAGCAAACATTAACTTAGTTGGCTCAACGTCTTTACCCCCTAATTGCTGTAATTGGTTAGTCTCAAGGTTAAGTAACCAAAAGTCGCCTCGGCTGCGCGAACGCCAAACTTGCTCACTGTTGGTAAATACCATCAGCCATTTACCGTCTTTTGACCACTGATAGCTTTCGATTGCAAATGGCTCGTCTGCGCCCTCTGGCAGTAACTTTTCAAACTCAACCAGCACTTTACGGCCTGTGCCGTCAGCATTGTAAAATACAATGTCGTTGCCTTTTACGCCGTGCTCTTTTTCGTCATCGACGTTGTTATCGTCTGCTCTTTCTTTTTCGCTTTCGCGCTCTTCAAGTACGGTGTAGCCGGTGCCATCATCTAGCCACTTAAAGTAAGTGCTACGCTGGGTTTTAAATTCTTTATCTTTATAAATTTGAGCGAGTGAAAGTGACGTGACTATTTCAGCAGAGGCCAAAGTAGATGGAGTATTTTGAGTCATAGAACAGCCAGATAAAGACAGCCCCGCTAATATAGAAAAAGCAAGTGCCGAGGTTTTAAGTAATGTCATGTGAATCCCTAAAGTGATATTTACTTACTGCTATTATTTTATGAGTTTTGCAATAAGTTGATTTAGCAATACATACTTGTATTAACCAATCTTAATTTAGCAAACTTTTTTGCTTTATATCAGTATGCTTATCGCATAATAGGTACATTTAAGCTGTATTGCTTTTGCTAATCAGTAAACTTCATTTTTTATAATAGGTTGTTAGAGGGTGATTAAATACTTTTGGACCAGGTGTACTGCATTTGTTTTGCTGTTAGCTCTGCAAGCTCAGGGCTTATATGCTCAGCTACTAAATGTAAGCTCATATCGATACCTGCAGAAATACCCGCGGAGGTTGTAAATTTATCATGCTTTACCCAGCGCTTATTACTCATTACATTTAGTAAAGGGAACAAAGCGGCTAGCTCGTTTATATCTTCCCAATGGGTTGTTACATTTTTACCATTTAATAGCTCTGCTTTTGCTAATAAAAATACCCCGGTACAAACTGATGCCACTGCCGGAGCTAACTGAGCTGTGCGCTTTATCCAATCAATAACAGCGGCTTTAGTGAGCTCGTTATTATGGACACCGCCAACCACTAACAATAAATCTATAGGAGGATGATCAGCAAAACTGTAATGGGGGTTTACACTGAAGCCGCCTCTCGCATTGACCGGCTGATTATGTTGCGCGACTAAAAATATATTCCACTCGTTTTTAGCTAAACGTTTAGCCGTACTAAATACTTCAAATGGGCCTGAAAAGTCGAGCACTTCAGCATCATCATATATATAAATACCTATGTTCATTTAACGTTCCTTCTATTTCAAACGCTTAAATTAGCATGTTTAACATAAAAAAAGCCCACTATTTAAGGGGAAAAAGCGGGCTTAGGGTAGTCATTTAAAGCTTTATGTATAGCTATTTTTTAGCGTTTACCTTAACAGCTTCAATTTTATAGCTGTATTTGTAGTCTAACCATGGCAGCTCATATTCGTACAAGGGTTTACTACCCCACGAATCCGTTCCACCCACACCACGCTGCTTATAATCTATATTTACAAAAATGTACGGAGCTTTGGTTAAATCTGTTGGGTGCATATTGCGCCGATTAACTTGTTCAGTACTCTTATCGTAGTCGTGCATATTGAAGAAAGAAGCATTAAAGCCAATTAGGGGATCGCCAGAGAACTTAACACCATAGCCTTTATCATCATAAAAAGTAACGTACCTTACATCCGTTTTATGACCGTTTTCTTGCGGGCGAACATACGGTACACGTAAAGAATCAACGTCAGATTGATATAAGCCAACAAAAGCCGATGACTTACGATCGCTATAGTTTTCGTGAGGCCCTCGGCCATACCACTGTACATTTTTAAAGTTCTCGTTAACAACAAACTGCATACCTAAACGAGGTAAGGCTGAGTACGAATTATGAGGTGCAGCATAAAAGTAAACGTCTACATTAACTACGCCATTGCCATTTATTGTATAAGTTGTGAAATACCTGCTTTCAACGTTATTTAATGTGTGCTCTGTTTCTACTTTGTATTGTGTTGAGGATACTTTTTTACTACTAAAACTAGTCAGTGTTGTATTTGATCCCGCGTGTTGCCACACAGCAAACGAGTCACCATATCCCTTTTGCGGTAAATCATTATCGGTAGGCGCACGCCAAAAGTTAGGCTGCACAGGTTGGTCTACACTATTGGCTAGTAATGGCTTTCTAAAGACATTAATTTCATTTAATAAGCCTGTTTTTTTGTTAAACGTAAACTGAGCGTTTTTAGTAGAAAAAGCTAAAGAATTTTCAGAATCCTTTACTTTTAACGAGGCTGATTTTGTATTATTAGTCAGTGCAAAGCCTGTTAATGCTAGTTGCTCTGACGCAACCACATGACCCGTTGGCAATGTGTTTTTAGCGTTTTTGAGAACAGCTTGTACATTTAAAAAATATTCAATTCCTGCTTTTAGTTTTGTTTTAATTGGCAAACTAACACGCTGAGATGTTTGTGGTTTGGCATTGATACCAAGGTTTGCACCTTGCTCTACTTCAACACCGTTGGCCATTAGCTGCCATGACAAAGTAAAGTCAGACAGGTCGGCAAAAAACTGTTTGTTAATTACGTTTATTTCGTAAGGCGTTTTACTCGTTAACTCAAAGTCGATGTTTTGCTGTACTTGTTTAACCTCCCACAAATAAGGGTAGGGCGTTCTGTCGGCGTAAACTAACCCATTTGCAGCAAAACTTTTTGCGCTTACTGCAAATGGAGGCTCTAAGTCGCCACCATATGCCCAAAAAATCTCACCTTTACTGTTTTTCATGGCAAAAGTTTGATCAACCCAATCCCAAATAAAACCGCCTTGTAACTGTGAGTATTTTTCAAAGGCCTGCCAATATTCTTCAAGGTTACCTAACGAATTACCCATTGCGTGTTCGTATTCAATTAAGATCATGGGTCTTGATACATCATGCTTCGTTTTAGCATAGCGAACAGCCGACTGGATTGGCGCATACATTTGGCCGTATACATCGGTGTGGCGCCTTAACTGTGCTTGTTCAGATACAACTGGAAACCCTGGGGCTTGACGCTTTAGCCAATCGTATGACGCCTCTAAATTAATACCATCGCCCGATTCATTTCCCAGTGAGCGCATTACAACAGATGGGTTATTTTTAGAACGGTGATAC
The DNA here is from genome assembly GCF_054960575.1 of Pseudoalteromonas sp. PSi26. NCBI lineage: Bacteria > Pseudomonadati > Pseudomonadota > Gammaproteobacteria > Alteromonadales > Pseudoalteromonadaceae > Pseudoalteromonas > Pseudoalteromonas sp. PSi26. The sequence continues at coordinate 88,190 of NZ_JBHNYT010000006.1, forward strand.
ATGTTTGAAATGCGATCTATGTATGCATTTTGCCAGCTAAGCTTATTTACCAAATGTGCCGAGGGGTCGTACTTACCTTGGTTTGCAGCTCCCATTCCATGTGACTCAATATTAGCTTCGTCCATAACATATAATCCATATTTGTCTGCAAGGTGATAAATGTACGGATCTTGCGGGTAATGAGCCATTCGTATTGCATTAATATTAAAGGCTTTCATTAATGCAACGTCTTTTTCCATAGACTCTTTAGAAACGACGTGTCCTGTTACTGGGTCGTGCTCGTGTCTATTTACACCTTTAAATAAAACTGGTTTGCCGTTAACTAAAATATTACCATTTTTTAATTCACTGCTTCTAAAGCCTATTGATTTACCGATCCACTCAACAACCTCATCATTACCATTACTTAAGCCTATTTTTAATTTATAAAGGTTAGGAATTTCAGCACTCCAAGGCAGTACATCATTGACTTTAAACACTGTTTTTACTTGCGTACTTTGTTGCTTTTTTATTTTAGGAACTGACAACGTTTTAGTAATCATTACATTATCGTTTGCGTCTAACAGTGAAACGAGTAAGTCAAAGTTAGTTTGGGTTTGCTTAGTGTGGTTTTGTACTGTTGTGGTTAGCGTTAGCTCACCGTTTATGTAGTTGTCTATCAAAGTGGTATTAGCTTCAAAATCACTTATACGCACTTTTGGCGCTGCATATAAATATACATCGCGCTCAATGCCACTCATACGCCACATATCTTGGCATTCAAAGTAAGACCCAGTTGAATAGCGGTAAACTTGTAATGCTAAGGTATTTTCGCCTTTAGAAACGTATGGCGTAATATCAAATTCGGCAGCAGTTTTAGAGTCTTCTGAATAACCAACTTGATGACCATTTACATAAATATAGAACGCCGACTTTACCGCCCCAAAATGAATAATAATTTGTTTATTATTCCAGCTTTCGTCAATGGTAATTATTTTTCGGTATGAGCCAACAGGATTATAATTACGCGGTAGCTCAATTTGCTCAGTATTAGGTATTAAACAGTAGTGAGAGTGATAAAAAGGAGAACCGTAACCATTTAGCTCCCAATTTGCAGGGACGGCTATTTCATCCCAGCTTGCGTCATTGTAGGTTACTTTTTCAAATCCATTTGGTTTTCTACTAGGAGAGTCAACCCAGTTAAACTTCCACTGCCCATTTAGTAATTTATAGTTATCTAACTGCCAAGGCTCCAGTGTAAATGCGCTTTGCTCATTTGCTGTAGGGTAATAGAACGCGCGGGCTGGGAGTTTATTGACTCTAAATATACTTGGATCTTGCCATGCCTGCGCTGCTTGCTGTTCTGTTGCAATGCTTGGCAAGCTAATTATTAATAAATGAAGTCCCCAAAAGCATAGAAGCTTTTTTAGATAACCTTTAAGCCGCATTCTGTTCTCCTTTAAATAATTTGTCATATAAATATGCTAATTAAACTTTAGCGTATTTTTAACAATTAAGAAACCTAATTAATAGAGACTACAACGGCGGCTATGGGGACTATTTCTAATCAACTAAGTGTCAGACTATTCAATAAAACGTTTTTTATAGCGCTTTGTTAATTTTATGGCTCTAATTTGGTCGCCAATTAAAGTAAATACCGCTGATGCATTTATTTTTGCAGGCTTGCCTTGGCCCATTCGGCGAATTTGCCTTTTTACTAATGCCATGGTGGCAAGGCCTGCTAGGGTTTTATCTTTTAGAGTAACGACAGGTAGTGATGCAATAAAATTAGGCTTTGTTTGCCAAATTTTGGCCAGAGAAGGGTAATATGCAAACGCAGTTGCCATCCCAACAAGCCCCACACCTGAGCTAACAACCGTGTTTGCTACACCTAAGCGGCTTATACCACCCGTGGTCATAATAGGAATACTTGATTGTTCACTAATTGTTTTGGCAAATTCTAAAAAGTACGCTTCACGAGCGAGTGTACGCTCATCGGCCGTTTTACCTTGCATAGCAGGTGCTTCGTAACTACCACCCGAAAGCTCAACAAAATCTATATTTAGGTCACTTAATAGGGTAATTACTGCTTGGGCGTCGCTAGGTTCAAATCCACCGCGTTGAAAGTCAGCTGAGTTTAGTTTAACCGATACAGAAAAGTTACTTGCGCAACTAGCCTTAATCTTTTGCGTTATTTCGGTTAATAAACGCGCACGATTTTCAAGACTGCCGCCGTATTTGTCATCACGCTTATTGGTTAAAGGCGATAAAAACTGGGCTAATAAGTACCCATGAGCCGCATGTATTTGTACACCATCGAACCCTGCTTTTTGTGCTTGCAACGCCGTATTTGTAAATCGCTCAATCACATCATTAATTTCGTTGTGTGTCATTGCTTTTGGTTGGTCAAATAAATGAGAGTGTTTACCCATGCTTAGTGGCACGTTAGAGGCTGACAGCACTTTTCCACCCATTTTTTTAAATACTTGGCGACCTGGGTGATTAATTTGCATCACAATTTTACTGTCGTTTTGCTGCCCTAAACGCGCAAGCTCCGCAAAATGCGTTATATCGGTATTATGCTCAAGCGCAAGGCCACCGGGGCCAGTCATAGCTAAATGATCAACCATTACATTACCGGTAATAATTAAACCAACCCCACCCTCAGCCCATGCGTTGTAACAATTTTTAAGTACTTGAGATGGTGTGAGATCGGCTTGAGCTAGATTTTCTTCCATGGCCGCTTTTACTAGCCTATTTTTTAATACTAAACCGCTAGGTAAAGTAACCGATGTAAATACACTCTGTTGTTGATTTTTTGGCATGTTAGGAACCAATTAAATTGACATTAACGCCACTATAACTTTAAAGTCAGCTTTAAGGTCAAGGTAGTATTTATAACTAATTTAGGACCACTATGAAAATAAGTGAGCTTGCAAAACTTGTTGGCGTTGCCCCCAGTACAATTCGTTATTACGAAGGCAAAGGTTTATTACCAAAAGGCAGCCGCAACAGTAATGGATATAGGCAATACGACCATTCAAGCATTGAGCAAATAAAAATGATTAAGTTTGCACAAAGTTTAGGGTTTTCGTTAGAGGAGATACCCACATTAAAAACGCCAGAAAATGATCTGGATCACACTGTTATTATTGAGCGTTTGCAGCAAAAGCAAAACGAAGCGAATGCGCTGATTGCTCAGCTGCAAAAAAAGTCGCAGCGTATCGGTGATTTAGTCACGCAATTAAATGCAAGCTGGTCAAATGGACAATGTTTAACACAACAACAAATGAGTGATTTATTGGATGAGGTTCAGTTTTAACGGTTAGGTACTTTGATGTGTGTTAAGAATACCCAAGCAAAAAACATCATAAACACAAAATCGTTGATACCGTAAATACTGTAAAAAATCCCCGCGAATAAATCTTTATCGTAAACGTCATCAAGGTTATTGTTTGCTAACCATAATGACCAAGCAACAACATAAACCAGTTTTTCAATTACAAAAGCGCCAGCTAACCACTTTATATTTGAGGTAATAAAAGCACTAGCCAAATATGCTAAGCCCCATATAACAATCATTAACAAGCAAAATTAGACATAACAACAGGGTCTAGTTCGTTTATCATGGAATTTGAAAAAAACCTCGAGAACAGTAAAACACCACCTATATTCATGGCCGCAGCCATAATAAAACCAAATTTAATTAGTTTATTTTTTGTCATGTTTTTTCTTCCTATCAGGCTTATTAATTAAAGCGGAAAACTTAATCACATATTTTGTTAGTGAACTTCAAGCTGCATTGCTGTTTTTAAAATACCATGTGCGGGCAACCATTGTTTATATTCAGAAAAGCCATGTTTTTTATATAAATTTATTGCTGGCGTATTTGCTACAGCCGTTTCTACTATAGCTTTATTATACGTATGCAAAGTAAGCGCATGAGCAATTAGCTTACCTGCGATTCCTTTTTTAAAGTAGCGCGGGTGCACTGTTAAGCTTTCGATACTTAAGCACTTATTTTTTACTGTAATTTCTATGACCCCCGCAAGCGTACTCTCACAATAAAAACCATAAAATAGCGCGTTGCTGCGCACAATGGCATGCTGCGTTCTACTAAGAGGAGGAAAATGTTCAATCTTTATTAAAAGGGCCTCTATTTTATAGGCACATTGAAAAACGTTATAAATTTGCTCGGCAACAGAAGGAACATCATTTTTTAGTTGAGTGATCATTTTAATTTCACTTATTTATTTTTAGATACTGCAGCTATTGGAAAAAATGAATTATTAATTGGTATATTCAATTAGCTCTTCAACGTATAAATACCCTTTTTGACGCTGAGTTAACTTAATGAATGTTTTTAGTGTTGGTGCATACAAGTGTATGTCTTGTGTGTCGGCTGAATAGCCTCTCGAATTAGTAATTTTACCCGTGTACTCAATGGTGTAGGCTTTATATGTGCCCGCCTCTACTTTTTCATCTTTAAAAGAGACAACTTTAGCGTTTTGAATTGTTGAGCCTTTGGTGCCATCTTCGCTTTCCCAGTGCTCTTCAAACACCCATGTTTTGCCTACATATAACGGCCAATAATAACGCGAGGTTTTGTTGTTATTTGGTTTTGTTAATACCTTTAGTAACGTAGATCCCTTAGCCGTTAACATACTAAGTGCGCCATTTTCGCTGACTATTTGTTTAGTATCGGTGCCTTGTGCACGTATTTCATTGCTAGGTGTTACCCCTTTATATTTCCATACCCACTTTTCCCCTTCACTATAATCAGCTTCTGTTGGCTGATACGCTTTTTCATTTGAAGCTTGGGCAAAAAAGCTTAATAGGCTTAAGGCAAAAATAATAAATTTAGCGTTCATTCGCGTTGTTCCTTTTATTGATTTTTGTATGTGTGTTCAAGCAAATAATTAGGTGTATTGACCTGAAAAAAGTGAGAGAAATAGCGCTTACAATTTATAAGCGCTTTTATAAAGCTAAAAGGACTAATCTAACTCTAACTGTGCTCGCTCTACGCTCTCGTTGGGTAACTCTTTTTGAACAGATACACCAAGCTCTTTAAATTCGGCGGCTTGTTTAATTAAGTTTCCCTTACCTCGGTAAAGCTGAGAAAAGGCCTTGTCGTAACTTTCTTTTGCTCGGTCTAATTGTTTACCAACACCTTCCATACTGAGTAAAAAGCCATTTAATTTGTTGTAGAAGCGCTCTGCACGATTTGCCAGTTCCTTTGAATATTTAGTTTGCTCTTCAAAACGCCAAAGCTGTTTAACAATATTTAAACTGGTTAACAGCGTAGTGGGAGTAGCGACCAGAATGTTTTTTTCTATCGCTTGTTGATAAATATCACTTTGGTATTTAAGCGCCTCTACAAAGGCTGACTCTATAGGTACGAACATAATGACAACCTCTGGTGAATTTAACCCCGGGAGGCGGTCATATGATTTACTGGCTAGTTCGTTTATTCGAGCCGTAACTGCATTTACATGCTCTTTAATAGCTTGATTAGCATCAAGTTCATTTTCAGCATTTACATAACGGGTGTAGGCATTAAGGGATGTTTTTGCATCTATAACTAAATGACGCTCTTGTGGTAAATACACTACAACATCGGGACGTAAGCGGCCGTCTTCGGTATTAAACGACACTTCACGCTTGTAATCAGTACCGGCGCGAAGGCCTGCGCTATCGAGTACGTTTTCAAGCATTAGCTCTCCCCAGTTACCTTGGGTTTTCTTTTGCCCTTGCAGCGCATTGCTTAGTTTATCAGCTTGCTCAGTGATAGATTGGCTTTTGGCTTGTAAGTGTAAAAGCTCTGTTTTTAACTGAGCTCGTTGTTTTAAATCTTCAACATGAATCGACTCCATTTTATCTCTAAAGCCTTTTAACTCACCTTGAACGGGTTTAAGCAGTTGTTCAATACTTTCTTGGTTAGTCACTTTAAAGCTTTGGGTTTTTTCATCGAGGATTTTATTGGCTAAATTTTCAAACTCTTTTTTAAGTACGTTTTTACTTTCTTCTATTTGGGCTAACTGCTCAGTAAAGCTTTGCTGCTTTTGTTCAAGCATAGTTCGCATGGAGTTAAGCTCGACATCGCGTTGATTATATTGTGCACGCAACTGTGTTAATTCAGTTTCGGCTTTTTGCCAAAACTGATTGTATTGCATGCTTTGTTTTTCTTGTTCACTGGAACGCGTTTTAAAATGCTGCGCTTCATCGCGCTGTTCTTGGTGGCTATGCTCAAGCAACTCATGCTCATCTTGTAAGGCGCTAAGTTGCTCTGTTTTGTTATCGAACTGGCTTTGTAATAAAGAGAGTTGCTGTTGTTGCTCGTTAATTGTTTTTTTTAATTTTCTGCGAGGCAAAACGCCAATAAGACTATAAAGCACAACACCTGCCGTAACCCCTACAGCTGTGCTTACCCAATCAATTTGGGTGAGTATTTGAGTAATCATAAAATAAACTTATAAAATTTATGGACATGCCATCATAACGAATAAGTTTGAACAGAAGTAGGGGGTAACAAATAACAGCCATAAAAAAAGCCAGTTCAAATGAACTGGCTCAACCATTACTAAATAAGTAACACAACAGGGGAATCAACATGAAAACTTGAATTAACTGCAATTAATCAACAAGCACAATAGTAGACACCCTGTTTTGAATTAAGTTCATTAAAAGATCAAATTATTTTAAAAAACTGATCTTTGGCAAATAAAGCATTAAACGCTAAAAATTAAACATAAAAAAAGCCAGTTCAAAGTGAGCTGGCTTGATCATTACTAAATAAGTAACTAAATGGGGGAAATCAACATGAAAACTTGTATTAACTGCAATTAATCAACAAGCATAATGGTAGACGCCCTGCATTCGAATAAGTTCAAAAAAGATCAAATTAATTTAAATAACTTCAGCCACGATTAATAAGCAACTAAACACTAAAAACAGGCATAAAAAAAGCCAGTTCAAGATGAACTGGCTTAATCATTACTAAAAATTAGTAACTAAATAGGGAATCAACATGAAAACTTGTGTTAACTGCAATTAATCAACAAGCATAATAGTAGACGCCCTGCATTCGAATAAGTTCAAAAAAGATCGCACTAATTTTAAAATAAATTAATTTTTTATAAGTGACAGCATTTGTTGCTCATCGAACTGTGTAAAACTCATTGATTTTTCGGTAAATAATGCATCAACAAGTGCTTGTTTATCTTCTTGCATTTTAAATACTTTTTGTTCAATTGAATGACTCATAATCAACTTATAAACAAAAACTGGGTTTGTTTGCCCAATACGATAGGCACGATCGGTTGCTTGTTTTTCTACTGCGGGGTTCCACCATGGATCGAAATGGATAACCGTATCGGCTTGCGTTAAATTAAGCCCAGTGCCGCCTGCTTTTAAGCTAATTAAAAAAACAGACGTTTTGCCACTGGTAAACTCATCAATAACTCTATCGCGATGGCGAGTTTGGCCTGTTAATAAACTAAAGTTAATATCCAACTCACTTAATTGCTTAGCAATTAAATCTAACGCTGATGTAAATTGACTAAATATAATTACTTTACGCCCCAAACTTAGCATTAAAGGAAGGTGAGTAGATAACCATTCTAATTTGGCAGACCCGGCTTGTGTATTGGGTTCAATGAGCTTCGGATGACAACAAATTTGTCTTAGCTTCAGTAAAGCCTCTAAAAAGGCAAGTTTACTTTTTTGAACGCCTTGCTCAGCAAATAGATCTAAGAGCTTTTCTTCAAGGGCACGTGTTATCCCTTGATACATTTCTTTTTGTTTGGGTTCAAACTCAAACTCTTTAGTTATTTCTGTTTTTTGCGGCAGTTCTTGCGCCACTTGTGCTTTTGTTCGGCGCAGTATAAACGGCATTATGAGTGCTTTTAATTGCTCTGCACGCTGCATGTCGGCCTCACGCTCAATAGGCGTTTGAAAATGTTGTTTAAAATGAGCCTGAGAGCCTAAAAGAGAGGGCATAGCAAAGTCGAGTAAAGACTTGAGTTCAAGCAAGTTGTTTTCGATTGGGGTACCGCTTAAGCACAATTTAAAATCAGCATTGAGTCGTTTTACCAATCGGGATACTTGCGCCGTGTCATTTTTAATATATTGCGCTTCGTCTAGCACTATATTTTCAAAAAAAAGCGGTGAATAATAAGCTATATCACGTTTTAACAAAGGATAAGTAGTCAGTATGCATTGCGCTTGCGCTAGGTGTTGCAGTGGCTCGTTACGGTTAGACCCAAATATGGTGGTTACCTTTAATCCTTTGGTAAATTTAAGTATTTCGTTTTGCCAGTTACTGACTAAACTGGTTGGACACACGATTAGTGTAGGACCTGCCTGCGGACGATTGTACGTACTAGTTAAAAACGCAATAACCTGCAGTGTTTTACCCAACCCCATATCGTCGGCTAAAATGCCTCCAAGTTTGTGGCGTTTTAAAAAACTCAACCAATCAACACCTTGCTGTTGATACTCTCTAAGTTCGACAGACTCATTTAAACCATGCAGAGATACACTAGGCATTGTTTTATGTGTATTGTTAAGCTCCTCAAGATAGAGCTCTAGTGAATCGTCGTGCAGCTCAACATTAATTGCAGTGTGTTTTACAAGTTCTGGCAAGTACGAAAGCGGTATATTAAATTCGTCACGTGTTTTTACAAACTCAAAACGTTGCTTAAAATCAGACAAAACGTTCATGGCTGACCTATTAATAACACCAAATTGGCGGCCAACAGGGTAGTAATGAAATAACTCGCTTTGTCGATTTAACGATTGATAAAGTGAATCTTCGTTGCTAAAAAGTTGTGAAAGCTTGCTGCTGTTAATAAGCACTTTACAGTGCATTTGATGCCCTGCAGCTCTATTAGCAATCAGTGTAACTTCACTTTGTGGATTGGCGATATCCATATTACCAATAGTTACTTTCCAACCATGTTCTTTAAAGCTCGGAAATACTTCGTAAGTTAACCAGTGCAAATGAATTGCTGATTGCTTATTAAAAGTAAACTCACTTTGTAAACCCCCTTTACAAAACTCAAAACCTAAATTAATTAGCTCATTGGTTACTGTGTTTTCAAACGCGCTGTTAATTAAATTATTTGGCGCTGTACCTGCGGGGTAATGTTTATTTTTATACTTAAATGATAAAGACAGCCTTAAACCAGCCTCTTCCATAGTCACTTTAATTACTGCATTACTCGCTGTATGCGGTAAAACAGATTGCGTATTGGTAGGATGGGGAATAACACCCGCACCAAAGTTATCTGCAAGCTGTTTATAAATACGGTCGAAATTAGGGCTGTGTATTGCAGGCATGGTTTGTAAGTGGGCTATTTCATCGCCACTTAACGGTGTGCGTATACGGCCAACTTTTAAGTGGTCAAGGTCAAGGTATGTAGGAGGTGTAGTTTTGAGTACCGCCCAATTTTTACTTTGTTCTAAATTAACGACTAATTTTGTAAGCTCTTTTTCTTGTTGCCAATTAAAACTAAGCGCCTGGCCACTTTGAGGCTTTATTGCAGTTCGAGAACGATGCAAAAATAAGCGCTCGGTTGCAATCAACTGCTGTAACGCGCTAAACCCCCATTGACCTTTTAACTCAAGACTACCAACTGCATTTTGTGAACGGATCCAACTATAAAGTCTAAAGTCGCTTTCAAGTAAATCATTTGGCGTTATAAAGCTATTTAATTGCTGGTCGGTTAGATTGCGCCCTAAGGTATAATTTTGGTCTTTATTGTAATTAGCAATTTTAGGAGATATAAATACTTTTTTATTTTCAACACTTAATACAAAAAGTAGTACTTGAGACGGTGTTGTTGATTCGGTACTTTTAAGTGTACTTAATTCGCTGAACCAATCATTTATAAAATAGTCTTCGCCATACTCACCGGAGTGCTCAATTTTGAGCTTTAACAAAATGGCTGCTAGGTGTAGGCATTTAGATTTGATATTACAGGTACAGTGGGTATCAACAGAATAACCTGTTGGTAATTTACTGATCTCGATTCGCTGATTATAAGAGGCGCCGGTATCACTTTGAACGGTTGAGTCTATCACCGAAAAGTCACTGTTATGTTCTAACCAGGCGATTTTACCACTTTTATAATACGCTTTACCCTTTGCCAACACATTTGGCTTAAACAGTTTATTTATAAAACGCTCAGATAGAGGAAACTGGGTAGCCTGCTCATTTTTAATTTCTTCAAAAATAGCCAGTAAATCATTTTTTGATAAGTTAGCAGACATGTCACTCAAAGGATTAATTTTTTAAAATAATTTTCCCAGTATATGCCTTATAAGCGCTGAGCTAAAGCACTATTCACTGTAATGTAAACTGGTTGGAGTTGATAGGTTAGTAAAAATTCGGTTTATGATGTTAAACAGCAGCGTGATTTAAAAAAAAGTAACCCACAAATAACAAACAAACTATAAACACCATATGCACAATGTAGGGGCTTTACAGATCATAATTTTACTAAGAGATAAGCTAATGACAGAAAAAAGACTAGAAAGTGGGTAGTAGTTAGTAAAAAGATGATCTCATTAAGGCGACTTGAGTGAAATCGCTATGACAACACGAATATAGATCAAATTTTTACTAACTAGACAGACTAGTAGATCATAGTTTAACTAACTTATAGGACCAAGCAGATCGTTATTTTACTAACTAATTAAATGCACTTAATAACTTAGTCAACTGCTCTAAACGTTTGTCGGTCATCACTTTATTATTAATTTTAATCGACACATCGCCACTTTTTAAGTTTCGTTGCAACATTACATACTCGTTTTCCAAAACAGCTTCTTTCTTTGAAGGGGCTTGAGGTTCTGCAGTCAATAACTTAGTGATAGCCATAGCACGCTTGTCGTCACTTGTGATTGCGTTTACCTCAGTGTTACTAGCAACATCAGCTACTAACTGGCTAAAGCTCTCAGCATCGCGCTCCTTGGCAATAACAAGCTTTTTAGCGACTTCTCTACCAACGTGATTTGCTGTTGGATACAAAGCAATAACAGAAGACGGTATTTGCTCATACGCTTTTATTGCATCTGCAATTGCTGTGTGGGATACACCTTCAATGGCTGCAATTTCGCGATACGATCCTTTTTTACCTTGTTCAAGAAGTTCGTTTTTGGTTTGTTGATAAGCTTGACCTAATTCCCATAAGCTAGGGGCTATATATTGGTCAGACGAAACAGCTAAAATTTTAGCATCTTGCTCTGTGAAGTCGCTTGAACTTAAAACAAGATAATCTGCATTACCTAAAATACACGCCATTCTGCGGCGAGAACCAGCGAGTACTAAACTTGTATCTCCTTGCTCCCAAAGCAGAGCAGGATGCTGATTTCGTCCGTCTTCACGAATAGCAGGAAGAATATCCGACACCGATTTTTCATTTAAAAGCGACTGAACACGACGGTTTTTGCCATAAACATGAGTCGTTTTTTCAATATCAGCATGTGAGATTACTTTACAAACAAGGGTAATTTGTCGCGAAGAATCACTCGGAGCTGGCATTTTAATTACATCGCCAGCATTAGCTTGTTCTAAAAGAGCATCAAGGCTGCTATTTCCTACAGCTGTTGCAAATGGGTCTAAGCGGGTGTCATTTTTACGTTTTTTAGCCATTATTATTTAACATCCTTACTTAGGTGTATTTAATTTTGATTGAGTTGACTGCCAATTGGATCTGATCAGCATTTCAAGTTCGTCAACAACATCTTTAATATTTTCTTGTGCACGCATAAGAGACTCGCGACTTGCTAAACTGTCTGATGCTTTTTGATCAAAAATCGTATTAAACGATGATGAGCTCGCCGTGATGGCTGAGCTGTGGTTAATTGGGTAACTCATTACTTGGCGACCAAAAGCACTACGTACATCTTTAACAATGTCACGTTGTGAATGGTTACCTTTTACATAATTAGTAACTAAAAACTGCATAAAGTCCCAACCTTCGTGGCCAAGTGCTGCAACAGTATGATAAATCTCACCTAAACGTTTTAAGTATTTATTATTAGCATCAAAGTCAACAGCTTCTGGATGAACAGGTATTAACATAGCTGTAGATGCCATTAATGCATTATAAAACATAAAGTTGAGGGTAGGGGCAGTGTCGATTAGTAATATGTCGAACTCGTCTTTTACCGGATCAATTACCTTTTCGAGTAATTTGTGGTAATGACGTGTTTCTTCATAATTTGAGGTGTCTTTAAGTAAAGTAGCGGTTTCGTGCTCAAAGTAAAAATCATCCATACCGGAAGGTAAAACACGAATATTAGGAATATGTGTTGGTAGAAATGAACTTGAAACAAATTCTGGCCAGGTTTCACCGTCGTCTAAGTCGATACAATCGCGCATTAGATCTCCGACAGTAATGGGATCGTGTTCACTTGATGGGAAAAAACTCGATGAAGAACCTTGAGGGTCTAAATCTATAATCCCAATCCGGTATCGCTTAATATTAGTGGTGGCAAGTGCCGCTGCAATATTAACCATACTGGTTGTTTTGCCACAGCCCCCTTTGAGTGAATTAATAACAATAACTTGTAGTTTATCACTATCAGAACGGTGATCTGGCTTTATGTCCATAATATCTGCCATTGCAAATATATTAACCAATGTGTAAGCATAATGGCCGTTAGCGCCCCGTTTGATATTCAAATCGTCAAAGTCGCCATTATCATGACGACGTTTTAGTGTACGATTGTTACATCCTAATAAATCAGCGGCTGCTTTTTGGGTGTATGTTCTTAATTCTTTTTCTTCTGATTTAAGATGAGCGCGATAATGTTGAATACGTCCTTCTAATGACTTTTCAGCAACTTCGGCAGTTGCTTTTAAAAGTCGATAGGTATCAAGCGCATTATTGTTAATTGACATACTTTCCTTCCTCAAAGTTAAGCAATTAGTATAATGTCCATTCAAATACCTGTAAACAACTATTTATGACGACATGTATTTTAAAAAGAAGACATCATAATATAAATTTACACCTTTAATATTGCTTAGTATAAATAAAGAAGTTTAAAGGTGGTTAAATATATAAGGTAATAAAGGTTAAGAGGTTAAAAGTGTAGTTTAACTATATGATAAATATAAATAAACTATAAAAAGTTAGATCAGCATTATACGTGGTTAAGATCAGATCTTTAATAACTAACAGATCAGCATTTTATTAACTGCTAAATAAATTTTATAGTTATACACAGCTTACCCTTAAGGTTATAAACAAATAGGTCGATTAAGATCATGCTTTTACTAAGTAAATTAGAATGTTATGCACCGTTCAATGTAGAAAAAGCAGTAATCAATTGGTATAGATCTGATCTGTAGTAAGTACAGATCAGATCTATGCTAACTAACTAAGTCCTTATCCACAGGCTAGTATGAAAAAGAGCAAATTTGTCGTGCTTTGCAGTCTAAATTTAGCATAGCAGTGGACAAATTTATAACCGAGTTAGTAAAAATGAGATTTGAAATACACGTACTTAGTATAATAATGATCTTAAATTAAAGAAAAATGCTAGTACTTAGTATAAAACTGATCTGAGAAGATTAATTAGAGCCAGATCGCTTTTATACTAACTTAAACATTTAACTTTTTTTGTTTTATGTGTTGTTATTAGCTGTCGCAATAATAAATGGAAATAAGAACAATGAGCCGAAAGGTCAACATCTCGGTAGATAACTTGCCTGATACACTAAGAGGCCAAATTCACGGGGTGGAAAGTGCAATTGATAATGAAAGTTTAGCACTATTTACAGATAATAAAGATGTTCGCATTTCTATTGAGAATGCAGCTCATGGTTTACGTGCCTATTCAAATACATTTAATCATTACGATTTATGGGGACGTTTTGTTCGATCGGGTCATAAAAAACTTCCATTAGAAGAAGCGCCTAAAAAAACAATTATTACGCGTAAGATATCAGAAAAAGTAGATGGTATTTTATACGATGGCGAAATAAAAATAACACCCGCCGTTGTTAGTACTCGTAAAGACGGTGAAGATATTGAATACCTAGTATGGCCATCGGATAGAGAAGAAAAAGTAGAACGAGCTCTGATCCGGTTAGCCTCTAAAGGTAAAATAGTAAAAATAAATTTTAAGTCCGGTATTCAATATGCCGTTGTTTTTTCGATGAACGAATTAGCACAAGAACTTAAAGCCGTTGGTCAGTCCATGCCATATCCTGCAATTAAAGAATCACTTGAAGCACTTCAAGGGTCAAAACTTTCATTTAAATACTCTGCAACAGATACTAAAAATTCAGATATTGATGATTCATTCTACGAGTCAAATATGAATTTTTTATCGTCTTTGCATTTTAGTGGGAAAAAAGGTCAGGGCGGTAATGTTAAATGTGTTGCCTGTTTAAATGCTTTCGTTCATAACATGATCGATAACTTAGAATATAAAGGTTATTATTTTAACAGTGCCCAAGAACTAAAGCGTGGTTTATCGCGTTGGATGATGCTGCGCTTATATCACTTATGGCGCTACGCGGCACCAGGTAAAACATATCATTTTAGATTACTATCTATTATGGAAAAATATGGTTCGATATACTCAACCGACAACATAACAGAAAACAAATTAAAAGCATTACGTCGTGATATGACAACTACCATGAAAGACCTTATAGAAAAGGGTGCCATTTCAGAATACAGCATCACCAATGTTAAAGACGATAAAACAGGTAATATTATAGATTACACCTATGAAATGCATCCGTCAGATCAGTTTTGTGATGAAATACTTACATTAAATAAGCATAACAAACGTATTGAAATTCAAGGCGGAAAACGCATAGTTGAAAATGCCGTTTTAATTGATGAAGATAAAATAGAAGAAATAGTCGAAAAATAGTTTATTATTTATCTTTGCTATTACAAATACTAAAAGGCCACTTAATGTGGCCTTTTTAACATAATTAATTTGTTACTTGTTCAAGGTAAAGCCTATCAACCAAGAAATCATAATCTCGTTTTCGAGGATGACTATCTGGCTTTTCGTAATCTGGCAAAGTTCCTATTTTAACATCGGGCTCTGGGTTTATTAATATAAATGGTAATGCAGCACTAACGTGGTAACGATTTTGTGCTGTGTATCTAATATTTACTTGTGGGCTAACTCGAGTAGGGCGTCTTATTCTTAGTTTATCTCTTTCACCTAAGCTAGCAATCCTCATTTGTTCTTGAGCAACCAAGGATTGCCACTTTTGCTGATCGATCATTCTTGGATTTGTATAACCTGCAGATTTACTCAACATTTCAAGAGCCATTTTTTTAGTGAGGGTTTTAGTCGCATGTTTGTGCATCCATGTAAATCTAACAGAAAAAGGAGATTCACTTTCACTGTGTATTTTTCTGTATGCAGCTAGAGTAATTAAATTTGGTACTGCATTATGAACAGCTTCAAAACGAGCGTCGTTATTATCAATGCCTAGTATACATTCTTTAAATGCTGCTTTAGCTTGATTTACCTGATTAATCCTATCATTGAGCTCCTGTTTATTAGCGTTTTTAATAACTAACAAACCAGGGTGCCTTTTAAGTACTCGGCTACTTAACCCCGACTTTGTATACATATCAGTAAATGAATTAAGAATAGCTCGTTGGGCATCATCTCCCGCTAGTTTTGAAACGGGTATACTTTGCGGGACATTATTTTCTTCACTAGTAAGAACCTCAGGCAATTTATAGTATTCAGCTTTTGAGTATTCACATTGTTTGAGTTCATCAATTAACAATGAGGTAAGCTCACTCATTAAATCAAACTGACTTCTTATTTTTATTTTAGAGACCATCACACACCAAGAACACATCTTACTTTAATCAGAAATGATACTAACCTTTTACTCTGTTAGCTAGTCTTTAATAAATTCTCTGCTGCTTAGATTAACTCTTGTTATAAATATAGTATGATGTGTTCTTTATAATTTAACTTATAAGCTATTATTTATATTAGATATTATTAATGTTAGAGGTCGGCCGCTTAAACTAGGTTGTGCTCCGCTAGCATATATAAATATAAATACAATCCTCATGATTATAATTTTTAAAATCTAACTGTAAAGTTTAGGATACAATCGATATAATTTAAGTATGATGTGTTCCTTCTTATTCTGTATATAATATCTGGTATTAAGCTTAGTGTTCTCGAACTCTATGAAATTAACATTTATAGGTGTAATTAACTGATAATAAATGGTTTTAATAATAGTTTGATTAAGCTAATTTATGAAATATACACATATGGAAAGTTGTTAATTGGTGTTTATAACTAGCCCATAACAAAATAATTAGTAAATAGTGAATTTAGTACTTGAACAGAGGTACGTGCATACGTTAATTTCAGTACATCAGGTAAAGTAGGAATGAGGAAAGAATATGCAATCGTGGAACCCAAATAGCTGGAGAGAACTGCCAATACTGCAGCAGCCACAGTACCCAGATCAAGAAATATTAAAATCTGTTGAAAGCCAATTAAAAACTGCACCCCCATTAGTTTTTGCAGAAGAAACTCGTAGTTTATTTAAGCAGCTTGAAGATGTATGTGAAGGCCGTGCATTTTTACTTCAAGGTGGAGACTGCGCAGAGTCGTTTAGTGATTTTAATGCAGCAAACATTCGCGACACATTTAAAACAATTTTACAAATGGCAGTGGTTTTAACTTATGGCGGAAAATGCCCAGTAGTTAAAATAGCGCGTATGGCTGGACAATATGCAAAACCACGTTCTGCAGATTTAGAAACTATTAATGGTGTTTCACTACCATCATACCGTGGCGACATCATCAACAATATTGACTTCACAGCTGAAGCTCGCATACCCGATCCGCAACGTTTAATGACGGCGTACCACCATAGTGCTGCTACATTAAACTTACTGCGCGCATTTGCACAAGGTGGCCTTGCAGATTTACACCAGGTCAATCGCTGGAACATGGGGTTTGTAGCCGCTAATCCTCAAAAGCAAAAATACCAACAACTTGCTGATAAAATTCAAGATGCATTAGAGTTTATGGAAGTGTGTGGTATTAACTCTACTATAGCACCAAGCCTTAAAGAGACAGACCTCTACACATCTCACGAAGCATTGTTACTGGGCTATGAAGAAGCATTAACACGACGCGATCACTTATCAGGCGATTGGTATGACTGTTCAGCGCACTTTGTTTGGATCGGTGAGCGCACACGTCAATTAGACCATGCACACATTGAGTTTTTTAAAGGAATTAAAAACCCAATTGGTGTAAAAGTAGGTCCTGGTATGGACCCCGATGAATTAATCCGCCTAATTGATGCATTAAATCCTGACAATATTCCAGGACGATTAACCTTAATTACACGCATGGGGGCAGATATACTCCCAGAGAAATTACCAGCACTTGTACGTAAAGTACAACAAGAAGGGCGTAAGGTAATTTGGAGTTCAGATCCTATGCATGGCAATACTGAAAAAGCGACCTCTGGTTACAAAACGCGTAATTTCGACAATATAATGCGCGAAATCAGCCAGTTTTTCTCTGTTCACAAAGCAGAAGGTTCATATGCAGGTGGTGTTCACCTAGAAATGACAGGTCAGCATGTTACAGAGTGTACCGGCGGAGCATATGGTCTATCAGACGACGATTTAGCACAACGCTACAAAACACAGTGTGACCCACGTCTTAATGCAGACCAAGTATTAGAGCTAGGTTTTTTAGTAGCTGATTTATTAAAAGACGCACGTAAATAAAGTTTCGCACATGTAAAAAAAGCCGCTTAACTGCGGCTTTTTGTGGCATAAATATTACCTAAGTTAGTACTTACGACGCTCTAAATCCGTATCCATCAATATTTTTGCAGAAATTTCTTCAACAGAATGATGGGTTGAATTGAAGTAAGCAATTTTATGACGCTTGTAAAGCATTTCAACCTCACGTACTTCAATACGACACTGCCTTATAGATGCATATTTAGAGTTGGCCATTCGTCGATGCCTAATAGCAGCAAGTCTCTCCGGGTCAATAGTTAAACCAAACAATTTATGTTTATATGGTACTAAACATTTAGGCAAGCCTTCGCTCTCTAAATCCTCTTCCGTAATAGGGTAGTTTGCTGCTTTAATGCCATATTGCAACGCTAAATATAAGCTCGTTGGGGTTTTACCACTTCGGCTCACACCTATTAAAATAATATCAGCCTCGGAAAAGTTTTTGATATTGCCGCCGTCGTCATTCATTAAAGCATAATTCACCGCGTCTATTCTAAAGTCATAACTTTTTTCGTGTATAGAGTGTGTACGGTGCATTTTTGGTACAGGCGCCACCTGTAATTCTTTTTCAATTTTTTCGCTATACGTGGTCAAAAAATCATACGGGATAGCATCCGCTGACTTAATGATTTCGCTTAAACTGTGATTAACAAATGTAAAAAACACAAAGGGCTTTTCACCCGTTTTTGCAGCTGTTGCATTTATTAACGCTTTAATTTCGTGTGCTTTTTCTTCTGTTTCTACGAAAGGAATAGTTTTATGATTAAAATCGATTGGAAACAAAGATAACGTTGCATGCCCAAACACTTCTGATGTAATTGCTGTTCCATCAGATATATAAAATGCAGTTCTCATAATTAACCTTTTTGTTACTTTTAATCCCTAAAATGGGTTACTCACGGTTTACGCGAGGACTGTTGCCAGTGTAGAATGAAGGTGGCCTTTATAAAAGGTTTTCTTTCTTAACTCTCACAGTTTCAACTACAATTTGTTTTTTGGAGAAAGACCCGTGCAAGAATACGTTCTCTGGTATCAAGAGCTTGGTATGCAAGATGTTCCTCGAGTTGGCGGCAAGAACGCCTCTCTTGGTGAAATGATCTCTAACCTAGCTAACGCTGGTGTACAAGTACCGGGTGGTTTCGCAACAACCGCCGATGCTTTTAATGAGTTTTTAGACCAATCAGGACTCAATGCCAAAATTCATGACATCTTAGATACACTCGATGTTGATGATGTAAATACACTCGCCAAAGTAGGTGCCGATATCCGCCAATGGATAATCGATACACCATTCCAACCAAATTTAGACCAAGCCATTCGCGATGCATACAGCCAACTTCATGGCGATACATCAGCTGATGTGTCATTTGCTGTACGTTCATCAGCAACCGCTGAGGATATGCCAGACGCATCTTTTGCAGGCCAACAAGAAACATTTTTAAATGTTGTTGGTATCGATTCGGTTATGGTTGCTATAAAGCATGTATTTGCATCTTTGTTTAATGACCGCGCAATTTCTTATCGTGTTCACCAAGGTTACGATCATCGTGGTGTTGCATTATCAGCCGGTATACAGCGTATGGTACGCTCTGATAAATCAGCATCTGGCGTTATGTTCAGTATCGATACCGAATCTGGCTTTGAAGATGTTGTATTTGTAACCTCAAGCTACGGTTTAGGTGAAATGGTTGTACAGGGTGCTGTTAACCCTGACGAATTTTATGTACATAAACCAACATTACTAAAAGGTAAGCCATCTGTAGTGCGTCGTAATATTGGCTCTAAAGCCATTCAAATGATTTATTCAAACGACAAAGCACATGGTAAGCAAGTAGAAATAGTTGACGTAAACCCTGAACTTTCTAACAAATTTTCAATTACAGATGAAGAAGTGCAAGACCTTGCCAAGCAAGCTGTAATCATTGAAAAGCATTACGGTCGTCCTATGGACATCGAATGGGCAAAAGACGGAAACGACGGCAAACTATATATAGTACAAGCTCGTCCAGAAACTGTACGTTCAAACGAAGATACAAATGTAATGGAGCGTTTTCAGTTAAACGGTTCAAGTAACGTTGTTGTAGAAGGTCGTGCAATTGGTCATAAAATTGGTAGCGGTGTTGTACGTGTTCTTGACTCGATTGATGAAATGGATCAAGTGCAAGTTGGTGACATTTTAGTAACCGACATGACCGATCCAGACTGGGAACCTATCATGAAGCGTGCAGCAGCAATTGTTACAAATCGTGGTGGCCGCACATGTCACGCAGCAATCATTGCTCGTGAACTGGGCATCCCTGCAGTTGTAGGATGTGGCAATGCAACCGACTTAATCAAAGCTGGTCAGGAAGTCACTGTATCATGTGCCGAAGGCGATACTGGTTTCATCTACGAAGGTATTTTAGACTTTGAAGTGCTTACTTCACGTGTTGACGAAATGCCAAACCTACCAATGAAAGTAATGATGAACGTGGGTAACCCAGACCGCGCATTCGACTTTGCACGTTTGCCGCACTCAGGCGTTGGCCTTGCTCGTGTTGAATTCATCATAAACCGTATGATTGGCGTGCATCCAAAAGCATTATTAAATTTCGACGCACAAACAGATGCCCTTAAAGAAGAAATAACCGACATGATTGCTGGTTACGATTCACCAGTAGAGTTTTATATTTCAAAACTTGTTGAAGGCATTTCTACGTTAGGTTGTGCGTTTGCTCCCGAGCGTGTAATTGTTCGCATGTCTGATTTTAAATCGAACGAATACGCTAACTTAGTGGGCGGTCAACAATACGAACCTGAAGAAGAAAACCCAATGATTGGTTTTCGTGGTGCAGCGCGTTATATATCTGAAGACTTCCGCGACTGTTTTGCACTAGAGTGTGAAGCTATCAAGCGTGTACGCAATACTATGGACATGACCAACATTGAGATCATGATTCCATTCGTACGTACACTTGAAGAAGGTAAACGCGTTATTGAATTACTAGAAGAGCATGGCCTAAAACGTGGCGAAAAAGGTCTTAAAGTAATTATGATGTGTGAGCTGCCGTCAAATGCATTGCTTGCCGAAGAGTTTTTAGAGCACTTTGACGGTTTTTCAATTGGATCTAACGATTTAACACAGTTAACACTAGGTTTAGACCGAGATTCTGGTTTAATTGCTCATTTGTTTGACGAGCGTGACCCAGCAATTAAAAAGCTTCTTTCTATGGCAATTCAAACAGCCAAAGCAAAAGGAAAGTATGTAGGTATTTGTGGACAAGGTCCTTCAGATCACGAAGACTTTGCTGCATGGTTAGTTGACCAAGGTATAGACTCTGTATCATTAAACCCAGATACAGTAATCGAAACTTGGTTATACTTAGCTAAAAAATTAGCTTAGTAACCTGTTATAGCTATGTAAAAGCCAGCATATATTGCTGGCTTTTTTGTTGGTCAATTTATTTTAACTGCGTGCTAATTTTTTATCTAAATACTGACAAGATTTAGTCAGTGCTTTTTGGCAAAGGGTCAAATAATAACGCGCTTTTGGGTAATAAAACGAATAACACAATAAACCAGCCATAAAAAATATAAGTGATGGACCCGGTACAACCGCAAATATTAATCCTAATAAAATAAATAACGCACCCATGATCTGTAATGCAATTTTTTTCATATAAATGACCTCTCATGTAGTTAACTTGATTATAATTACAGCAGCGCTTAAATCGACTAAAAGAGTGTTACAAACTGTAAATTCTTCAATTTCTATTAGCAATCAGCATGATATAATTAACCAAATGTCTAAAAGTATGCCGTTATGATCGCAACAATTACTCAGCAAGATGCCGCGTCAGACCTTGTCGCAAATTACCTAAATACATTACAAAAGCAAGGCTTTACCGGTGATACCGATGCAAGTTATGCAACACGTATTACCGCTTCAACCGATAACAGTATTTACCAGCAATTGCCTCAAGGTGTCATTTTTCCCAAAAACGAAAAAGATATTCAACTTGCTTTGCAAACTGCATCACGAGACCCTTTTTTATCATTAACATTTGGACCACGCGGTGGTGGAACTGGCACTAATGGTCAGTCTTTAACACCAGGTATTGTTGTTGATTTATCCCGCTACATGCGTGAAATTCTCGAAATTAATGTCGAAGAAGGGTGGGTTCGGGTTCAAACTGGCGTAATAAAAGATCAGCTAAATGACTTTCTAAGACCTTATGGATTTTTCTTTTCTCCTGACTTATCTACCAGTAATCGTGCAACTATAGGCGGTATGATCAGTACCGATGCTTCAGGGCAAGGTTCACTTGTTTACGGTAAAACAAGTGATCATGTTTTAGGCCTTACAACCTATTTAGTAGACGGTACACCAATGAGTACCGCTCCAATAAACGTCGAAAAAGCAAAAATAATTGCAGAGCAAGACACGTTAGTTGGCACAATATATAAAACTGTACTTAATATAGCCATTGATGAACGTGATGCTATTTTAAATAAGTTTCCTCGGTTAAATCGTTTTTTAACCGGCTATGACTTAGAACACGTTCTAAGTGATGACTTACTTACTTTTGATATGAGCCGTTTAATAACTGGTTCAGAAGGTTCACTAGGTATTGTCACTGAGGCAAAATTAAACCTTACACCGATTGCCGAATTTAAAACACTTATAAATATTAAGTACGATAGCTTTGATTCAGCACTTCGACACTCTCCATTTTTAGTTGATGCCCGTGCAACTTCAGTTGAAACTGTCGATAGTAAAGTATTAAACCTTGCTCGCGAAGATATCATTTGGCATTCAGTATCGGACTTAATAACCGATGTACCAAATAAAAATATGCAAGGGCTCAACATGGTTGAGTTTAATGCAGTATCACCCGACGATATAAAAGACAAAGTAAACACACTTTGTACATTGTTAGATGAATGTGTAGCCAATCAAACCAATGGTGTAATAGGCTACCAGCTAACAAACGATAAAAGTGACATTTTAAAAATTTACGCAATGCGTAAAAAGTCAGTTGGTTTACTTGGAAACGTAAAAGGCAACCAAAAGCCATTGGCCTTTGCAGAAGATACTGCAGTACCGCCTGAAAATTTAGCCGATTATATTGTTGAGTTCAGAGCTTTACTCGACAGTCATAATTTACAGTACGGTATGTTTGGCCATGTTGATGCCGGTGTTTTACACGTTAGGCCAGCACTCGATATGTGCGATCCAGAACAAGAAAAACTACTACGTACAATTTCAGACGAAGTAGTTAAACTCACTGCTAAATACGGCGGTTTAATGTGGGGCGAACATGGAAAAGGCTACCGCAGTGAATATGGACCTGAGTTTTTTGGTGAACATTTATTTACCCAACTGCGCATAATTAAAACAGCGTTCGACCCATATAACCGAATAAACCCAGGGAAAATATGCACACCTATCGATAGTGAAGACTCACTAGTTAGTGTTGATGGGCAAAAAAGATCGTGGTTCGACAAACAAATTTCAATCGACGTTAAAACGAGTTTTAACAACGCCATGACCTGTAATGGAAATGGTATTTGTTTTAATTATGATGAAAACTCGCCAATGTGTCCGTCGTATAAAGTAACCGGCGATCGCCGTAACTCACCAAAAGGGCGAGCCAGTTTAATGCGTGAATGGCTACGCCTTCAAGAATCTAAAAACATAGATCTGCTTGGTGTAGAAAAAGAATTAAATAAAGGTGAAGTAATTACCTGGTGGGAAAGGTTTGTACATAGCCGCGAAAAAAAGAAAGGCATTTACGATTTTTCACACGAAGTAAAAGCATCTATGGATGAATGTTTAGCCTGTAAAGCATGTACAACTGCTTGCCCTATTAAAGTTGATGTACCTACTTTTCGTGCCCGCTTTTTAAATTATTATCACAGTTATTATGCGCGTCCACTAAAAGATTACTTAGTGGGTAACATTGAAAGTAGCGCGCCACTTATGGCTAAATTCGGTAAAATAATAAATCCAATTGTTAAAACAAAATTTGTTAGCAGCATAATTAAAAACACGGTGGGTTATGTTGATACACCACAACTTAGTATTCCGTCATTAGCAAATCGGATAAACAAAGCACAGCAATTTAATTTTGAATTTTTGACTAATTTAACCGCCGAACAACAAAGTGAATACGTTTTAATAGTTCAAGACCCGTTCACCAGCTTTTATGAAGCCGAACTAGTTGAAAGTTTTATAACCTTAATTGCTCAACTTGGTAAAAAACCAATGTTGTTACCCTTTAAACCCAATGGTAAACCGCAACATGTAAAAGGTTTTTTGCACGAATTTAAAGTAACTGCCAAAAATGCCGCAGAATTTTTAAATCAGTTAAACGATATTAATGCGCCACTAGTGGGATTAGACGCGTCTTTGGTTATGTGTTATCGCGATGAATACAACACAATTTTAGAAAATAACCGCGGCGATTTTAACGTACAACTTGCTCACGAATGGTTAGAAACGCAATCTTTTAAAGGGCTAACTGCAAATAATAATAATGAAACTGAATTTACATTATTAAGTCACTGCACAGAAACTACATCTTTGCCAAAAGCAGCTAATGTTTGGAAAACTATATTTACCGATATCGGACTAAATTTAAATACAACTAATACCGGTTGCTGTGGTATGGCGGGTACTTACGGACATGAAGCACAAAATCAAGATAACTCACGCGCACTTTACGAAATGAGTTGGAAACCCATAGTTGAAAAAACTAAATCAAAGCAACTTTTGTCAACTGGGTTTTCGTGTCGTAGCCAAGTAAAACGCTATGAAAAATTTAAACCTAAACACCCAATTGAATTACTAGCACACGTGCTCAAATAATTTAATCAAATAAAAAGGCAGCAATAAATTTATCGCTGCCTTTTTATTTAAATTTTTTATACGTTTATTTTGATGTCTTTTTAAAACTCTGCGCGATTGGTTTTGTACTAATACCGTGAATAAACACACTAAATAATATTGTGCTCATAGCAATACTCGCAATTTGAAATTTATTTTCTATTTGCGTATCAATCACCATAAGCGTAAATACAATTGAGGCCAATCCTCTTGGTCCAAACCATGCAAAGGTAAATCGTTCTTTTAGATTTAAAGATGTAAATTTCAGCGATAACATAACCGGAATAATTCTGATCAGCGTAGTACTTAGCAACGCATAAACTACAATTTCAAAATTCATTTTTGGAAAAACTAGATAAGCACATGCATACCCAAATAAACACCAAATCATCAGCGACGTAAAATCAGCAATATGTTCTGAATCCTCAATTAACTCAGAACTAACAGCTTTAGTTGAAAACTTATCAAACAATAAACCCGCAACAAACACAGCTATAAATCCACTACCATGAAAATACTGTGTAATAGAAAATACAGCCATTGCAAAACCTAACAATAAAAATGGGCTTGTATTTTGTGCAAAGTAATGGCGTTTCATTGCAAAATTTAAAGCTGGAATAAAAATACTAATACTAACTGCAGCAACAAACAGTGCTAATCCAAGTTCTCGAGAAAATACACTTATAACATCAGAAGCGGTAATAGCTGACTCAGGGTTTTTAGCTAATAAAATAAATATTAAAAATACTGGAACACATAATCCATCATTTAATCCACTTTCGGTATTAATACCCTCGCGAATTCTTTCAGGAACCTGTGTGCTTGCTAATAATCCTTTGCTTAATGCCGCATCGGTTGGTGTTAATATAATTGCGATTAATGCAGATTGAATTAATGAAAGTTCGGAAAATATAAACAAGCTAACACCTATCCCCAACAATAATGTTAAGGGAAGGGCAATAAATAACAATAAGCCTGGATATTGAAAACTATGCCTTAGTACGCTCAATTTAGATTTTGCCGCATCCGAAAATAAAAATATACTTAAGGTTAACTCTATAAACGGAAGTAATAAATCTACACCGGCTTTTAATTCACCACCGTTGTTAGGCAATACGTTAGCTAAAACAATGCCGCCCATTACAAAAAACATTGGGCCGGTCACTTCTGCTTTTTCTAACTGTCTAAATGTTAATGAATAAATTAAAAATAATGCACCTATAAAGGCGATAATTAAATAAGTCATTAAATTTTCCTTTTAACGCCAGACTTTGCTCGCTCTTTAATATTAGTTTGAATATAAATTTGATCTGTCGTCGCAATTTTTGCGTGGCCTAAATCTTCAGATAAATGCTTAAGTGGTCGCGTTTGCGCGTCGTGTGTTGCTCCCGTATGGCGCAGCCAATGGGCAGTTGCTGCACCTAGTTGTTCAGCATCATCTTTAAAACCATCATCCAACAATGATTGTTGAGCCAAATCAAAACTTTGTTGAACTAATCGCCTAATTTGCCTCACAGTCATACCACCTTGGCCTCTAATTTTATGAACCAGTGGCTCGGCTTCATCAACGCGGGGAAGGGCGGGCAACCCTCGGTATAATCTATAACGTTTTAAATATTCAACAAAATCATCACTTAACGTAACATCTCGTAGCTTGTTACCTTTACCCATTATTCGTAAAAACCAAAAGCCGTCATTGTCTTGCCAAAAATGCGACATAACCGGTGACCACTGAGGTCGCTCAGATAATTCAGAAATTCTTAAATATAATCCCTTTAAACACGCTAGGGTAAATAAGTTTCGTTCTAAATCTGGGTTTTGTTCACATAAATCGCGAGTTACTCCAAACACATACTCCCATTGTATATCGCTTAATGTGTCTGGGATCTGAATTTGAGATTGCACAACTAAATACGGACTATTTTTTTTCACTACTGGTACAAAGTTGGCAAAGGTTTTTTCTTCAAGTAATGAAAATTTATAAAATACATTAAGCGCTGTGAACATAGCCGACAATGTTTGTTGGCTAGCCGTAGATTCTTTAAGCATAAAAGGGCGCCAGTTTTTATTTAATCGGCGAATGCCTTGCTCATCTTTATAACGCCACTGAACAGAAGTCGATGCCCATTTTTTATCGGGTTCAACCATAAAATCAACATAGGCTTCAATATCTTCACGTTTTAATTCGAATACTGACTTTTCGGCAATTAACCACGACCATAAATAAAACCGTTCAAGTTCGTTTCTAAATCGACTGTATGTTGCTTCTGATTTTCGACCATAGACATATAAAAATTGATATAAAAATTTAAGATCCGATTCTGATTCAGTTACAGTCAAGGCAACTTGCTGTATAAAGGTTGCAAGTTCTGGGTATTCTGAATTAAGAGTACCGTCATCAAGATGAGCAATTTGATATCTTAATTGTTTTAACGTATCGACCAACGCAACAAGCATAGTATATAAATATTCAATTAAATAAGTTAGTTGCAGAATAACCTTAAAGTCCGATACTGTCTAGTATTGGACATAGTAAACAACTGTTTATTTTAGACTATGCTTAAATGGCCATGCCAAACCTTATTAAGGAAAAATTATGAAACAAGTTAGTATATTATTTTTACTTACACTCTCGTTAATACTCACAGGTTGTGCGACTACCGGTAGTGCATCTCCTAGTGAAAAACGTTCTTTAGTACAAAGTATGAAAAGTAACACACTTAGTAAACTTTATACTAAAAAGCCAGATGTTAAAACGCAAATAGCAAATTCTGCTGGTTATGCTGTTTTTGATAACGCAAATGTTAACGTTATTCTTGCTAGTTTTGGTGGTGGTTATGGCGTAGTAAAAAATAACCTAACAGGTAAATCTACTTACATGAACATGGGTGAAGCTGGTTTAGGGTTAGGTTTAGGCGTTAAAGATTTTAATGTAGTCATGGTTTTTCATACCCAAGCAGCAGTAAATAGATTTATTGAACACGGTTGGGCTTTTGGCGGAAACGCAGATGCTGCAGCAAAATACGAAGATAAAGGTGGCGCATTGGTCGCCGAAGCCATTGCAGACCAAGTTACTGTATATTCTGTAACCGAAAATGGACTTGCTCTACAAGCTGTTCTAAAAGGGACTAAATTTTGGGTAGATTCTGAGCTAAATTAACCGTTAATAACTCTCCTAAAAGCGGGCTGATTTGTATAATCGCGCTCGCTTTATTATTAACAATGTAATTTAACATAACGTAATTTATGGGTTGTTATTACCGGTATCCTATTAAGCTCTCTGGGTCTTTTCTTGGTTTTAATACTATTTATATAATGATTAAATGAATAGCATTAAAACAAAGTTCCAATATTTAATAATTAAAAAATGTCACTCTAAATTTAAAATTTTTCTACATTTATTAGAAATTATACATTTCAAGTTATAAGATGAACTTACTAGCTCTTCTCGGAGTGCTTTTATATTTTTGACTTTCTTTTTGTCTAGCACAGACTCTATTGTGTCTGGTATAAACTCTGATATTTTTAGAGTTATATCGTTAATTTCTTCAACCTTTTTAAATTCTTCCTTCGTTAGATAAATCATAGCCAGTGTTTTTATTTTGGTATAATCATGTAATCCTTTTGCTGTATCTATTCTTTCAAGTGCGTAACTAGTATCAATTTTACCATCATATAAAAAAATAAGAGTGGTCACTTCTATAATCTGTTCATCAACATATTTACTTAAAGAAGAAATAATTTCTTCTTGTTTATCTAATACTTTGTTTAAAGCTTCTTTCTTATAGTTAGCTTCGTTATTATTTTTATTTATTTTAAAGTTTATAAACCCTGTAATCAATACAGCTAATATCGCAATCCCTCCTGTGATAGCGGAACTGAATAGAGGAAGAAATTCTTTACTAATTAGAGTTTCGATTTTAATTTCCTTTTAATTTATATATTATTTGTCTTTTTATCAAATGCTTCAGCCAACTTTTCAGTTTCACTAAAAACGGTATTCCAATATTTAATCCGTGTATCTGCATCGAGATCAGTAAAGTCGTTTCTGTCTGGGATTTTTCCGTAAGGTAAGCCGGCTACAAATTCTTTTGATGGGGTTATCATCACAACGTTGTCGTAATTTTGTGGTGCTACTTTGCGTTTTAAGTTTTTATCAAACCACCCTGCTTTTGGGTCGCTGTTAAAATGCGGATACAAAATTAAGCCAGGGTTATTAATTTTTAAATCAAAGTGGTAGTCAATTATTCCGCCATCGCGATACATGCCTTGTGGCGAGCCTGCAATATTTTTTATACCTTGCATAACAAGCGGTATAGAGCCCGATGCAAGTAAGGCATCTTTTAAATTTGTTTGGTTAAGTGCTATGTTTTGCGTTTTAAAATTATAACCGTCGGTTATTGATAAATTACTGTTTGGTGCAGCAAAAATAAATCGCTCGTACTGCGAGCCTAATAATTTTCGGTTAATTCTGTTAAGCATGTAACTTTTTGATAAACCTAAAAGCTGAATTAATTTATTTTCGCTAGCAATAAAGCCATTCGATTTAGCCACTATAAAGTGCGCTTTAAAAACGGGGTTATTTATTATTTCGGTAACGCCATTATCGCCAAACACATCTTCAAGTAATGCGCGGGCTTTAATTGTAATTTCGGCTGGTGTTGGTTTATTGCTTGAATAACGCGTTTGCGAATACGATTTTGCTAAACGCTCAATGGCGGCAACCGGATCGTTTTGTGCAAAACATGCAGAGCGAAATGCGCCAGCTGATGAGCCAATTAAATTAAGCGGTTGGGTTCGGTTTTTAAAAAATTCACCAAAAATATATTTGTCTAATCCAAATAAGGTAAACCATTTAGGCCCGCCACTTGCGCCTAAAAATGAAGTAAATAGTTCAGGCTTAAAACCTTGTTCGTTTATTATTTTTGCTGCGTTCTTCCCTGCGACAATGTCGATCATGTCTGTATTTTTACCTTTTATATATCTATTTTAAACTCTTTGACGCGCTACAAATTTGAATAGTTATGCAAAATTAAAAAGCGGTTTTATGCTACCTTAAAACCGCTATTTATAGTTAAAGTTGCTAAATCAATCCCAAATGCCGTCTTCGCATTTTCCCTGTACTTTTACGTCTTTTACTTTAAATTCGGGCTCTATGCCTTTGTCTCTTTGTGCGTGGTAATCGTGTGTTACCGACAAAATAGTTGGCGTTAACAGTATGATAGCGATTACGTTAACCACTGTCATTAATCCTAAGGCAATATCGGCTAAATCCCATACTTCTTTTAATGAGGCCGATGCGCCCCAAAGCATCATTGATAAATAAAGTAACGTGTAAATACCGCGCCCTACTTTGTTATCGAGCTTAAATAAATGTAAGTTACTTTCAGCGTAGGCATAGTTAGCTACCACCGAGGTAAATGCAAATAACGTGATAGCTGCTGCTACAAAGTACACACCACCTTGTGCTAAATGCGCGGTCATGGCGCTTTGCGTTAAACGTATACCTTCCATTTCTCCGCTTATGTCTATATCAGCTAATAAAATAACGACGGCGGTACAACTACAAAGTACAATGGTGTCGAAAAATACGCCAAGCATTTGTATGTAGCCTTGTGTTACTGGGTGATTAGGAATGGGGCTTGCGCTTGCAGCAGCATGCGGCACACTACCCGCACCTGCTTCGTTAGAATATAGACCGCGTTGAATACCATTTTTAATGGCTGCGCCCATTGCACCTGCGCCCGCTTCTTGCAATCCAAAAGCTGACAAAAACACATCTTTTAGCATGGCAGGTACTTCCGGTAAGTTCATAATTGTAATAATAATGGCAGCTGCTACAAACAATATTCCCATTAATGGCACTACACGCTCAGCAAAACGGGCAATGGCTTTAAAGCCGCCTAAAATAATAGACCCTGCAAGGACTGTAATAACAATACCGGAGTAAAACGTGGGTACTTCAAATGCGTAGTTTAGTGCATCGGTAATTGTATTTGTTTGCATTGCGCTAAAGGTAAAGCCATAACCTAAAAATAAACACGCGGCAAATACTATAGCAAACGCACGGTTGCCCAACCCTTGTTGAATGTAATACGCAGGGCCACCTCTAAATTCACCGTTACTATCGCGAATTTTGTATACTTGCCCTAATATACTTTCGGCAAATCCGGTTGCCATGCCAAGTATGGCAATAACCCACATCCAAAATATGGCACCACTGCCGCCAAGCGATATAGCGACTGCAACACCGGCTAAATTACCCGTTCCAACCCGTGCACAAAGCCCGGTACACAATGCCTGAAATGATGAAATGTCGTTTTTATTACATTTACTGCTGCCTTTTAACAGGCTAAACATATGTTTAAATTTAACTATTTGAATTGCTTTTAAACGCACAGAAAACCATACGCCGGTGAAAAGTAAAATATAGATGAGTACCTGACCTTCTCCCCACAAAAGGTTATTTACACTTTTTACTACCGTATCGAACATTGCGAATTCCTTATTATATTTTTATAGTTATGCGCTTTAACATAGGCATTTTAAAATGTACTGGCAACGCTTACTCTTTCATATGCAATAAAGGCAACCATGTTGCCTTTAAATTTCGCCTTATTTGCTTTGTAAATGCACCCCTGCAATCATACACCTTACAGAGCCACCAGCAGATTCAATGGTAGGTATAGGCAAAGCCACTAGTTTAGCCGTTTTTTGTATTGCAATTATTTGCTCGGCTGTAAGCGCATTGTAAGCGGTTTGTGACAGCGCTAAAATTCGGCCATTTTTACCTTTTAATTCAATGGCGTTACCGCAAAATTTATTTATTTGCTCAACTGACAGTTCGATTACTTTGTGATGGCTTTGTAAAAAATGCCCTACCAGCTCACTCCGTTGGTCTTCAGGCACCATATTTAAGCCAATCATTACAAACTTGCTGGCTACGCACATTAATACATTAGTGTGATACACCGCTATACCTTGCTCATCAGCTGCGTTAAACACAACTGGCTTATACGAGAGTAGATTACATACGGTATTAACTACCGACCTTGTTGTGCGTTTAGATTCTACCGCGTAGGCAAGTTTATATTGGTGATCGAGCACCAGTGATCCAGTGCCTTCTAAAAATGCATTTTCTTTCGCTAAATGTGCATAATCAGTCACTACCGACACTTTATAGTGATCCGTTAAAAAATCAATTATATCTTTACGATATTCTAATCTTCTGTTTTCAACAAACATTGGGTAAATAATTAATTGCCCATTTTCATGCGTAGAAAACCAGTTATTTGGAAAGACAGAATCGGGCGTATGTGTTTGCTCGTCTTCAAATAAATGAACGGTTACACCTTCATTTTGTAATAACTCAACCGCGTGGGTAACTTCTTTAAAGGCTTGCTCGCTTTCATTTTTTACTTCACATTCACTTTGAAATGCATTGTCGAGCATGGTTTGTGGATTAGACGTAAAGTGATGCGGACGCACCATCACAACTGCGCTCGGTGCTTGTTGTGTTAGTCTCATGCTGCGCTCTCTTTATCTATACGCGGTACTTCAAGAACTGAAAATAAGTTACGCGGATCACCCTGCTGAGTGATCAGGTCGAGTATTTCGTATTCTCCTGACTTAATAAGCTGCTCGCGAATATACACTAACGCGCTAAAGTCTTCGCTTGCAAAGCCTACACCGTCAAAAATAGTAAGCTCTTTTTCGCTTGTACGACCAAGGTGCTGTTTATTAATGACTTTATGAAACTCGGTTACAGCAAAACACCTGCTCATTTGTTGAATTTCGCCCTCTACTCTGGTTTGTGGTTCGTACTCTACAAATACATTAGCGCGTTCGAGTAAAGCAGAATCAAGCTCGGTTTTGCCTGGGCAGTCGCCACCAATCGCATTAATATGAACGCCTTGTGGGATCATATCGTTTGTTAAAATGGTTGCGTTGGTTTTATCGGCCGTGCATGTGGTAATTATGTGCGCGCCCTTTATTGCTTCCTCTGCACTTTCACAGATAGTCACTGTTAAGCCTTTATTGCTTAAGTTATTAAATGCTTTTTGAGAAGCTGCTTCGTCTATATCGTATAAACGAATGTGCGTAATACCTAATACCGCTTTAAATGCTAAAGCCTGAAACTCTGACTGAGCACCATTGCCAATCAGCGTTAAGGTCGTTGAGTTTTTTGGTGCTAAATAAGTAGCCACCAGCGCTGATGTTGCAGCAGTGCGTAGTGCAGTTAATAGGCACATTTCGCTAATCAATACCGGGTAGCCGCTATCAACATCTGACAAAATACCAAATGCCGCAACCGTTTGAAGTTCCTGAAATGTGTTTTTTGGATGGCCATTGACATATTTGCAGCTAAACATTTTTCCATCGCTTACCGGCATAAGCTCTATTACACCATCGGGAGAATGAGCTGCATAACGCGGCGATTTATCAAACTCATGCCACCGAGCAAAATCGTGTTTTAACGTGTTAGTTAGGCTAACTAATACGTTTTCTATTCCTAATGTGTTTATTAGCTTGGCCATAGCTTGAACACTTACAAATGGAACACCTTGTTTTGGCTCTGCTATAAAATGACTCATGACTACCTCTGTAATAATATGAACTAATTAAAATAAGTTTATCGACTACAGATGCCATTTAATATGCCAATCCTTTATACAAATAATGGTATTTTTTAGCAATTTGCTATGCATAAATGTAAAGTTTTAGTATTTTGTATGAAATCAATTAGAGGTAAGCGAATGATCCCATACATTTACGACTCCTTAGATAACGCCTTAATAGCCGAATTAAGAAAAGATGGCCGTGCTTCTATTTCAGCCCTAGCCGATGTTTTAAAGGTGTCACGCGGGACAGTACAAAACCGCTTGGACCGGTTAGTTTCATCGGGCGCTATATTAGGATTTACGGTGCGTGTACACGAACACATAGAAACCGAAGCCGTAAGAGCAATAATGATGGTGGAAGTGGTGGGTAAATCTACATCGCAGGTAATTAAAACTCTGCGGGGTATACCAGAGCTAACAAAGTTACATACAACCAACGGCGCTTGGGATTTAGTAGCAGAAATACAGGCGGCAAATTTAGGTGAGTTTGATGGCGTACTCAGGCAAGTACGCGAAATAGAAGGCATTTTAAATAGCGAAACCAGTATATTATTATCATCTACTTAGGTTTATTAACGCCATGTTTTACTGAGAGTATTTTAGGCAATACTCGGTTTATGTATTAGGTAATGGAGCATAGAATGAATAGGCTTTCTATTCGGTATTATTCGCAAGATATAAGGCGCCACCAGCATAGTTACCATCAACTCGTGTTACCCCTACACGGTGAAATACACATAACATTAAATAATGACTTTAAAACAACGGTCAGTACAGGCAATTGTATAGTTATAGAGAAAAACGTAGTACATGCCTTTACGGCCGATGAAGCTGCGCGTTTTATTGTGGCAGATTTAGACGCGCTTCCTGATAACCTTATTAACCTTTTATGCCCTAAAATCTCAATAGATAGCCGTTTATTAAGTTACTTGCAGTTTATAGAGCAGCAACTGCTCGTTGTTAGTGATGAAAAGCTTACTAATTCAACTTTTGATTTATTTTACTTATTACTTTGTGAGCAAAGCAGCCACAGTAATATTGATAAGCGAATTGATAATGTAATAACCACTGTTAAGCAAAATTTAGCCTACCCCTACACGTTAAAAGAGCTGGCTGATATAGCCTGTTTAAGCGTTACGCAATTTAAAACTGTTTTCAAAAAAAGCACCAACATGAGTGTGCTGCAATATATAACTATGTTACGGATGCTGCATGCGCGCGCCCTTTTAACCCATTCAGACTTACCGATTGCTTTAGTAGGCGAGCGCATTGGTTATAACGATGCCTCAGCTTTTAGCCGCCGGTTTAATTTATACTTTGGACAGCCACCTAAAGCATTTGCAAAGCAGTAATTTAGATAACCTACACACGAGATAATAAATAAAGCTCAAGCAGAGAGTAGGTTAAATAGCGTCAGAGCAAACAATAATACCGTCTTTTTAGCATATTTTTATAAACCTATATTGATACACTCAGTACATAGTATTTACGGAGTGTAATTAATGGCAACACACATAGGTTTTTTAGCAATATTTTCGTGGGGGCTTTTAGCTTTACTGGGTAATTTAACCAAAGCGCTCCCTGCTTTTCAGTTACTTTTTATGTGCTTTGCACTTTCTTTTATTATTTTATTAGTAAAACGTTTTGCTACAAAACAGCCATTATTGACCCCTCCAAAGCTTTCTAAAAAACAAATTGTAATAGGTGTTACGGGCTTATTTGGTTTTCACTTTTGTTATTTTATGGCTTTAAAATACGGTCCTTTAATTGAGGTAAGTTTAATAGTGTATCTTTGGCCATTATTGCTAGGTGTATTTGTGGCTACCCCTGGGTCTAAATTTAAAGCCATATTGGGCGGATTACTGGGATTTTTAGGCACGCTTAGTTTAATTACCGATGGCAGTGGATTATCTATCAATAGTGAGTATTACTTAGGGTATTTTTTTGCAGGTTGCTGCGCAGTATTGTGGTCGAGTTATTCTTATTTAATGTCGCAATTTAATAGCCATGTAGATGACATAGGCTGGCTTTCACTTATTGTGGCTGTGCTTGCCCTTTGTGCACATTTTTATTTTGAAACAACCGTTACTAGTTTGTCTGTTTCACAATGGCTAGGCGCTATTTTATTAGGATTAGGCCCAGTGGGAGGTGCATTTTATTTATGGGATCATGGTTTAAAATTTGGTAACCGCTCTCTATTAGCCTCGTTAAGTTTTTTAACGCCGGTGCTTTCTACTTTTATTTTAATACTCGCCTCGCAGGCTCCCTTTAGTTGGTCAGTATTTATTGCTTTAGCGCTTATTTTATTAGGCGCGGCAATTAGCAATAAAAAACCATCGATAAATCTAAAAAAAGCATCGCTTTAATTTTGCCAAGGCACTTTATTAACGCTTAAACTTAAGTTTAAGCGTTAATCACAGCTACATGGCGTAGCTGTGTGCGTAATCTACAATACGTGCATTTTGGCTTTTTAAGTATTCTCGGCCCGCTTTTACACCAAGCTTATGATCTTTACGAAGATCGTCGTTTGTACTGCCTAATAATTTGCTGTGCAGTGTTTCGTCTGCAAAAATTTGTATAATTTCTACATCACTTGGCGGGTTTGCCATAAAGTTTAGCTCGTCTAAGTAAGCTTGTTCGTGCTGAATTAGGTAGTCGAGCGTTTTTGGGCAGTAACCTGCTGCCGTAGCAAGCGATCTAAGCTTTTGAACCCACGCAGATTGCGCTTGAAAATCAGCATCTACCGTTCTAATAACCACAATTTTACGTGCCCCACGGTTATACGCTTCGCGGACTGGTAATGGTGCAGCTAGTCCACCGTCAAGAAAAAAGTCTTCTTGAGATTCGGTCATTGTATTTGTTTCGTTAGCGGCTTGTGCATTTAGCCAAGGTGTTAATTTAACACCTTGTTTGTACAAAAAGGGTAATGCGCTTGACGCTTTTAATAGCTCGCGCCATTGATGCTCTTCACCCGTTGGTGATAAGTAATACGCTTTTCTGTCACGTGCGTTTGTAGCAGTAATAAGTAACTCACGTTCACCTAATGATGTTTTAGCTGTTTTAAAGTCAATTGCTCTATTTACTTCTTTGGTTTTATCAAAGTACCAGTCTAAATCAACAATGTGTTTTCCCATTAAGCCACGACCTAGTTGAAAAAAACGTTTATTACGAGACAGCCCTCTAATCAGGCGTTTAGCGTAACCTTTTTGACGAGCTAAATAGCTTGTTAAGTTTTGTGAACCTGCCGACGTGCCAATAAATAAATCAAATGGGTCGTAGTTTTGTTCTAACCACGCATCAAGTACACCTGCGGTGAAAATCCCTCGCTGTCCGCCACCTTCAGCAATTAACGCAACCTTAGGCTGAGCTATTTTAGTTACTGAAGAAGCTGTTGCGCTGTTTAGAGAGTTCACGGGGTACCTGCCTTTAATTTAATAATGTTTGTTTCAATAAATACATTTTATAGAATTAAAGTGATGCCTTAAAATTGATTGTTTAAATCAGTTTGATTGATAAAATAGAACGAAAAACTATCCATTAGTACACTTAACTAATAATGATTAATGCGTTTTTCTGATTTTAAATGTTTAGGCATCACATCAATTAATTTAAATTGTAAATTACTGATTGATGCCACTACTTTAGCAAGCCTTAGGTGTACGCTTGCTTAACTAAAATAAAAATGAGTATTGACGAGTGTATTAAATAGCTAAGTAACCTATTTTACTTAGCAATAAAGAATTAAGCCGTTTGTTTATTAGCTTGGCGCTCTAACTTGTAGTTTTCCGAGTTTAAGCCTTTTTTCCAGTAACCTGATGCCACTATGTTGCCCCTTGGTATAGAAAGCCTGTTAGTTAATGCTGCTTTAAGCTCACGCACTAGCCCAGCCTCAAGTGCCATAAATACAATAGGGGGGTGTTCATAATGCTGTAGTGTGGTTAATGCATTAGCCATCTCAACCTCTGGCGGCGTTGTAGTTATTAACCAAGTGGCCTGACGCGTTGAATCTAAGCTGATTATATCCGCTTTAGACGGGGCATGAATAAACGCGTCAATTTTAGCGTTTACAGATCAGGGTGCCGTGCTTTTTGGAAAATTACTAGCCGCCAAAAAGCATGTAAACGATCAAATGTAAAAAACATTAAACCCAAATAAAATCAATGACTTTTTAAACACGGCTCAGCAAATGATCAAAAATATGCAATGATCTTTACTTCATTACTTGGCATAAGTTAACCAAAACACATATACTGTACACTTATACAGTATATGTGTTTTGGTTATTTATTTATGTTTGTTATTCCTATTTATATAGAAGCGGGTATTTGCGGGTTTGAATCTCCTGCAGCACAATACACTGAGCTTGGCGTTTCCCTTGATGAGCTATTAATAAAGCACCCTGATGCCACTTTTATTGGTATTGCGTCGGGTAGCTCTATGCAAGAAGTAGGGATTTTTGAGGGTGATTTACTCGTAGTAGACCGAGCAGAACACGCTAAAGATGGCGATGTAATTGTGGCTAATTTAAATGGCTTATTTGTGTGTAAGCTACTTGATAAAACAAACGCTCGATTACTATCGGCTTCGCCTTTATATCAACCTGTTAATATTACGCCTAGCGATGAGTTTCAGCTTGAAGGCGTAGTCAGTTTGTCTATTCGTATGCATCGCCAAAGCCCTGAGTTACTTTCATGTATGCCTTAGTCGATGCCGTGGCGTTTTATGCCAGCGCCGAAAAAGTATTTGATCCCGCCATTCGCTCAAAACCTGTGGTTGTGCTCACTAATAACGACGGCTGCGTATGTGCGGTATGCCCTATTGCACGACGTTTAAATATTCCTAAATTTGGCCCTTACTTTAAAGTTAAGCAGTTATTAGAACAAAACAATGTGGTTGTACGCTCTAGTAACTATGAACTATACGCTAATTTAAGCGACCGAATGATGAGTGTGATTGGCCGCTTTTGTGACACCCAGCATATTTACAGTATTGATGAATCGTTTTTGCACTTTAGCGGCTACGAAAACGTTGTAAAAGATTGGCATACTTACGGACATCTTATTAGACGAACCGTATGGCGAGAAACAAAACTCCCCGTTGGCGTGGGGTTTGGGCCAACGCCTACACTTGCAAAAGCGGCAAATCATGCAGCTAAAAAATTAACAGGCTTTGACGGTGTTGCTGTCATAAATGACGAAGCAAGCCGGCGAGCTATTTTACAGCGCATGGACTGCCAAGATGTATGGGGAATTGGCAAGCGCTTAGCTAAAAAGCTAAAAATAATGAACATAAACACCGCATGGCAACTTGCCCAACAAAACCCAAAAACTATGCGCCGCGCTTTTAGTGTGGTGGTAGAGCGCACAGTAAGCGAGCTTAATAGCTTAGTATGTTTAAACTGGGATGATGTACGCCAAGATAAACGCGAAATTTACTCAACTCGCAGCTTTGGAGAGCGTATTTATGAACCAACCGCTCTCAAAACCGCTTTAATTAACCATGTCACTATTGTGGGCAAAAAACTAAGATCGCAAAAGTCGCTTGCAAAGCAATTATATATTTTTGCATCGAGTTCATCCCATGAAGACGTATTTTATAAAAAGTCTTATATGTATCAGTTTAGCATGCCAACAAACGATACCTGCGTTATGGCCAATGCGGTGTCTGAGGTGTTTGAAAAAATTTACCAACCTGGCGTGCGGTTTTATAAGTGTGGTGTAGGTGCACTAGAACTCACCGCTGAGCAATTTCAGCAAAGTGACTTATTTGCACCACAACAAGATAACCCAAAGTTAATGGGCTGTTTAGATGCTATTAATACCCGATACGGCAAGGGTATGTTGGGCTTAGCAAGTAGTAAATTAAACGATCGCTGGCATATGAGCAGAGATTTTTTATCGCCTCAGTACACAACCCGCTGGCGGGATATACCAAAAATAAAATGCGATTAGCTAATAGTTGAAATATTACTGGATAGCTTTTATAAACTTGCACTCAACACTTGCTGAACTTAGTGTGTAAATAAGCATGTCATTAGGTAAAAAACGAATGCTTTGTCGAATTGTTTTTTCGTTTATAGGATCATCACAACGGCTCATTCGTAAGCCATTATCAAGCCCATCACTTTTATATTTTAACGAACTAGTAATAAAGCAAAAGTTTGGCTTTTTTATAGTTTGAGTTCCGTTATGTAATGAGCCAAACACAATTTGTTCACCCAGCTTAAACCCCTCGCTTGGGTTACTAGCATTAATTAAACTCAAGTTACTGTTTACGCATAACCCTGAATTAGCAGAAACCACCTTATACGTACCAAGTTTTGATTTTAAAAGGGGTATAAAGCGTGCCTTATTGCTTGGCTCAGCGGCTACGTGGACGCTGACAAAAACAAAAATGAATAAAGTCAATTTGATGTGTTTCATTAAGTAAACGTATCCTTATGCGTTAATTATTTTTTTAGTTCGTATACTAAATGGCTTAACTTTATTACATAGCTAAATATAACAGAGATTTACTATTAGAAGACAAGGCTATATAAAAAGAAAAACTAAATTAATGCATGTAGTTATTAATCACATTTTGAGATACGTTATCGAACAATAAAACGATTTAAAATAATGCGCTAAATTAAGCGCATTACTATAAGATTTACTGCCAATACTTTGCGAATAATTGCGGATAGGCTTGTTTTAAAAATTTTGCTTTGTCTTTAAAGCGTTTGCCTGCGGGTTGATCGCCTGATGGCACGAAGGGTAATTCATCCTCGTTGCGCTCTTCATATAATAAGCCGGCGATGAGGTCGTATTCGTCAATATATGGGTAAGGCTGTTCATTTAAGTGATAAACAGGTGTACATAATGCAATGGAGTCGGCATTAACGAGCGCGTTATCAAACACAGTTTTACCGCGTGAAATAAGCCAACATCTAAACTCACTAAAACCATATTCGTCATTGCAGCCTGCCATAACAAATGCAGCGCCAAATAAATCCCAGGTAAAACATTTACGCATATTTATGCCAAAAAACTTATCAAATGCAATAAGTTGCTGATCGTCTAAATTGCTTAGATTTG
This sequence comes from Pseudoalteromonas sp. PSi26, assembly GCF_054960575.1. Lineage (NCBI taxonomy): Bacteria > Pseudomonadati > Pseudomonadota > Gammaproteobacteria > Alteromonadales > Pseudoalteromonadaceae > Pseudoalteromonas > Pseudoalteromonas sp. PSi26. The sequence goes on from NZ_JBHNYT010000006.1 coordinate 128,523, forward strand.
CTTTAAGGTGGTCGCTTACACTTTGCGGATCAAGGCCTAAGTCGGGTGTAGTTACTAATTCCCAAAAAGCCTGCTCTGATAACGCTGCCATTATAAAATCTCTTTTACTCGGCCTACTTGGCCATCTTCTAATCTCACTTTAATACCATGCGGATGGTTTGGTGATTTAGTTAATAAACGCTCTACCACGCCTTCCGTTAATGTACCGCTTCGTTGATCTTCTTTTAAAACAATATTAACTACAGTACCTGGTGATATTTGCGAACGAGAAGGAACAGCCATTATTTAAACCCTAAATATAATTTTTTTAATTATAACGCCCAACTGCAGGCAAACCAACAAAACCCATTTTAATTAGCAAAAAACACGATATGTGTCGGTTTTATCGGCAATTTAATACCCGCTAGTTGAGTAATAATTATAGATTTAAGGCGTTCAATTTCAGAGTCAGCGTTATTAAGCGCTATGGTGTCTTCAAAATAGCAGTTAACGTTTAAGGTGTTGGCTTCGTTATTTAAATCAACAGTGTGAGTAAGGTATGCAAAATCGGTCACTGAGTCTTTAATAGACTCACAGGCTTTAGTCAGCGCAGCGCGTATTTGTTTGTCTCGTTGTTTTTGTGTTTTAGTCATGAGGAGGATTATTTATTTTTTTCTGCTTGTTGTTTTTTAAATTCTTCGTAATTTGAGTCTTGCTCTTTAAGGCACTCATAATATTCTTTATCGGCTTTGTAATTACATTCGTTAAGGCGGGCTGATTGTAATTGTTCAAAGCGTGCGTCAGAACTACACCCGGCTAAAATAGGTAATCCGATTATAAAAACAGCCGCGGTTTTTAGTTTATTGATAACCATTAAATTTCCTTACACAATTGCGTTTAAAAAGACGTTAAATTATGCCGATTATATTGTATATTAGCGCCATAAAAATCTTTGTATTTATAGGACCACTTATTATGATGTCGCAGTTACAAGCATTGTTTCAGCGTATAGACAAAAGCAAGATATTTCAATCATTTGTTATAGCTGTCATTATTGTTTCTGCCCTAACTGTAGGCGCTCATACCTATAGTCTTCATCCTACGGTTGAGCTTGCTCTTAACTGGATGGATATTGGCATAACCGCATTCTTTTTAATTGAACTGATTATTCGCTTTGTTGCAAGCAAAGGCATAAAAGACTTCTTTTCAAAGGGCTGGAATATATTCGACACCATTATTGTATTGGGTAGTTTATACCCCGCTGCGGGCTCTACGATGCTAATAGCGCGTTTACTACGTATATTTAGAGTGCTCAGGTTAGTGTCGATGATTCCTGAACTTAGACTACTCGTTAACTCCTTGCTCAAAGCAATCCCACAAATGGGCTACATTGCACTGCTTATGTTTGTTATTTTTTACATCTACGCAGCGATGGGCAGCATGATGTTTGCCGACATTAATCCTGTGCTTTGGCAAGATGTGTCTATTTCAATGCTAACACTATTTAGAATAGCGACCTTTGAAGATTGGACCGACATAATGTACGAAACAATGGCGGTGTACGAGCTAAGCTGGATTTACTACCTGACCTTTATATTTTTAACCGCCTTTGTATTTTTAAACATGATGGTTGGCGCAATTTTAGAAGTAATGGGTGAAGAACACCGAAATGCACGAGAAGAGCAAGCTGATAACGACTCGCTTCCTGCAACACAAGGACAAGTTAACGAGTTACAAGCGCAAATAGCAGAGTTAAAAACATTGCTGAGTAAAAAGTAACAGTTTAAGCCTCACAAAATATGTTTGTGGGGCTTAAAACTCAATTAGCCTGTTACTCATCTGATGTACTTTCTACTGTTTCAAACGATATCACGTCGTCCACTTCCATTTTAAACGCTTCTAAAAACGCATTTTTTAATACCGACACCACTGCCTGAAACGTAGATATATCGGTGTTGTTTAATGTGCCATCGATCGGTATGCGCGCAGCAACTAGCTCAGATTCATCATTTTCAAATAATTCGCTGAGTATATCTATGCTGCCTTCAAAAATAGCAGTGAACAATCCGTCATCGTCTTTTTCTATATCTTCACGCCACGAAAAAACACTCAAGTCATAAACACCGGCCTTCGCATAGCCGTTTAAAACATTGTCTTTTGCAGCAAGCTCCATTGCACCATCTATGCCACCAGCTTCAATGTCAAACGGGGTATACACTTTAAAAACCGTTTCTAGGTGTTTAACCGAAAAACGTTGAACCTCTACATTAAAGTCAAAGTTTGCTTTTTCACTAAATGGGTCTAATTGACCTTTAAGAGACAATGCAGCTTCGCCCATTAAATCCCCTTCTACGTTTAACGAAGTCACTAACGTTTTTGTGAGGTTTTTAGCATTAGTTATGTTTTTAATATTTGCATTAATATTAGAGATATAGGTAGGTTTATCACCCTCGCTGGTGGCATTAACTAACGAAACTTTACCGTTATGAATACTTAAAGTGTCAATTGAAAAAGGGACTAGATTATTAGCAAGCCCTATCCAGGTTGTTTCGTTTTTAACTTGTTTATTTTGCTCCGTTTTATTAGGGGCTTTGTCGTAAACCACAATTTCAGGATGGGCAAATTGCATATTTGTCACTAAATTCCCTTTCAGTAGTGCTGACCATGAAAGTGAAAAATTGAGGGTTGCAACGCTAAGTAGCGGTTTAGGCGCTAAATTATCCTCTTTGGTATAAATTTTTATGCCGTCAATAGCATACGCACCACGGTATAAATATAAATCAACGTCACCTACGTGCCCTGTGATTCCCTGCGTGTGTTTAATTTGTTGATTAACATAATATTGAATAGCATGGGGCGCACCAATACGGAATATTAATAAAAGCACAATGATTAAAACAAAACCAGTAAACCATTTAGCTTGAGTAACCTTTGAAGTTAACGCCATAAAACCATCCTTATTTGTGTAATTATGAGCATGACAGTGTGTAAAAACTACACAAAAATAAGCACAACTGCGCTGTTAAGTACTTAAATTACTGGGTGCACGCAAAATACTATTTTAGCTTTTGCAATGGCTATGCCACACAGACGGTTCTTTAAAGGCCACAAAAAAGTGTGAAAGGAAGGAATAAAAACTAAAAAGGGTTAGCACTATGCTAACCCTATAAAATGGACAAATTAAAAAACTGAAATTACTCAGCGTCTACAATAATGCGAAGCATACGACGAAGTGGCTCTGCTGCACCCCATAAAAGCTGATCGCCCACTGTGAAAGCGCTAATATATTTAGGTCCCATAGTAAGCTTACGAATACGTCCTACAGGGATACTTAGCGTGCCAGTTACTTTAACCGGCGTTAAATCGGTGGATGTAATATCACGCTCATTTGGAATAACCTTAACCCATTCGTTGTGCGAAGCTAATATTTCTTCTATTTTTTCGACGCTTATGTCTTCGCGTAATTTAATAGTCATTGCTTGGCTATGACAACGCATTGCGCCAATGCGAACACATAAACCATCAATAGGTACAGGCTGGTGGGTAGAGCCTAAAATTTTATTAGCTTCAACTTGTGCTTTCCATTCTTCCTTTGATTGTCCGCTTGGCATAGGCACGTCAATCCATGGGATCAAGCTACCTGCTAATGGCACGCCAAATTGATCTTGTGGTAAATCGCTTGAAGCCATTTTTTCACTGACTATTTTATCAATTTCTAAAATAGCTGAACTTGGGTTATCGAGTTGCTGAGCAACACTTGAATGAATAGCACCCATTTGTGAAATCAGCTCTTTCATATTGCGTGCACCCGCACCCGAGGCTGCTTGGTAAGTCATAGGGCTTACCCATTCAATAAGATCTTTCTCAAACAAACCACCTAAAGCAAGGAGCATTAACGACACAGTACAGTTACCGCCAACAAAGGTTTTAACGCCTTGCTCTAAACCTTGAGTAATGACATCTTTATTTACAGGGTCAAGAACAATAATGCTGTCATCACTCATACGAAGTGCAGAAGCTGCATCAATCCAGTAACCATCCCACCCCGATTCACGAAGCTTTGGGTAAACCGCTTTGGTGTAATCGCCCCCTTGACACGTAACAATAATATCCATTTTTGAAAGTTCAGATACATCGCTTGCATCAAGTAGCGGTTTTGCATCACCCGCTAAATCAGGACCAAGTTGTCCGGCTTGTGAGGTAGTAAAAAAAGTGGTGTCTATATTGGCAAAATCATTTTGCTTTTCCATACGCTCTAATAACACAGAGCCAACCATGCCACGCCAACCGACTAAACCTACTTTTTTCATTGTTTTATCCACTGTTTTGTTCATAAAAGATGCCTTAATACATTAAAAATTAAATTCATTGCGTGAGATTCAATTTTCAAGTTAACAAACTAACACTGCTAGACGGCTAAAACTAGTTAATAAAACAGAACTTAAAAATTTTTCATGCGAAATTAAGGTATAAAAAAAGCCCTGTATTTAATACAGGGCTTATAGCGCGAATGTACAAGGCTTAACGCAAGCTAAAATTAAAATTCATAACTATAGCTTAAGCTAAACTCGGTGCCTGTTTCTTGGCCCCAAAGGGTTAACCCTTCTTGCTCTATTTGTTTTTCTTGGCCTAGAATATTCTTCACTTTAAAATTAACTTTAGAGTTAAAGTTAGGAAAGTAAGAATAAACTAAATCAAGTGAGTGAAATGACTTTTCTTCAGCATCTTCATTCCCACGCGTACCTGGTACGATAATTCGCGGCCCAAACACATTGTAAATAACCGATGTTGAATGAAAACCGTCATCTGAATCGTAACCCATTTGTAAGTTAGCAACCCATTCAGAGTGGCCTACTAAACGGCGTTGGTTGTTAGTAACAATGTTTGAAACGGTATCGGCTTCGAGTGCTTCTTTAAGTTGCGTTTCAAATAATGAATCGACATTATCTGAGTCATTTATACCTAAATTAACGCTCGAATCAGATAGCGTTACGTTACCCGACAAAAATGCAGACGACCAATCTTTATTGATAAAACCAAAGTCAGTTAAAAAATCTACCTCAATACCAGATAGCTTACCCGACTGTGCATTAGCCGTAAGTAATTGCGGAGACGCACCACCTACACCTGCAAGTTCAACCATTTCAATTGGGTTTTCTATGTCCTTATAAAACAATGCAACTGACAGGTTATTACCTGTTGGCATGTACCACTCAAACCTAAAATCAACATTCGTTAATTCAGAGCTTTGTAAGCTTGGTGAACCACGAACCAAAAATTCAGTCAGCGGGTCAACAAAAAACGAGGTACTTACATCACGTAAGTCTGGGCGAATGGTGGTTTCGCTCACGTTTAAGCGAAACTGCATTTCTTCATCCATGATGTACGTAACAGCAAGTGATGGAAAAAAAGTATCTTCGTTAATGACTACGTCTTGAATTTCTTCAAGCGTGTTTTCGAATAAGTTTGAATGTGCCTGATAACCAATTGATACTTGTTTGAAATCTTCCCAGCGAACACCGCCAGTAATACGCCATGTATTTTCAAAAAAGTAGTCAGCCATAAAGTAATAGGCATCTAACTTATGCGCTGCACTGTATTTATCACCGTCAGTTGTGCCATCATCAAAAATACCTGAACCCGTAGCACTTGTGTAAAACGCGTCGTTTGATGTGTTTGCATCAGCAAAAATATCGCTAATGTTATTACCAAACGTAAACTCATCGCTTATACCGCGGTGCGTTATGCCAAATTTAACATTGCTTGCATCACGTTTTTTCTCTGAAAAGTCACCGCCAATTTTAAGTTCGAGCTCGTAGCCGTCCCCGTAAAAAGGTAACCCCATGTTCCAACCAAATGTTTCTACGTCATCGTGAAGTACTTGGTATTCACGCGTAATATTAGTTGCTGCAACATCTTGAAGCTGCTCTGACTCAAATACACCGTCGTTATAGTTTTGTTGAAAAACAACATCTAAACCGCCTGGTGCGTTACGATTAGCTCTACTTAAGCCACCATACCAATCAAAAAATAAATTATTTAGCTCTGGAAAGTTATGCGTGCCTTTAAGCTGAGAAGAAAACATTTCACGTTCTTCGTAACTAATATCAACACGGCGAAGCTCGGTTACACCCTCTTCGGTTTCATTGGCATCGTAATAGTTACGATTACGAACCCGATCACTCATATCGTGTAATGCAATGTTAGTCAGCTCAAATCGATGGTTTGAGTTAAACTCATAGCCAAGGTTTAACGTTCCGCTCCAGCGAACATTTTGTTCAGTCGATGTACCATCGTAATATTGTGCAAAACATTTGTTCTCACAACCCAAACTACCTAGGCTTGAACCACTTTGTTCTTGAACAACTTCCCATTCGTTGTCATAAGAAACAGCCGCAAGCACACCAAAGGTACCTATTTCGCTTTCTAGTCTGTCGCCCACGGCAACAGAAAAGCTCATAGCGGGGTCAACATCTTCCTTGCTAATGCCTACATTCCAATCAAGCGATTGAATAAGGTTTTTACGCTCTTCAAGCGTAGAATTAATATTGCCTTCAAGGCCTGCAGCGCTGGTAAGTGCTGTAGTAAATACGTTAGATAGCGCACGTGTGCCATCATCACGGCCCATCCAATCATCATCACCGCCTTCGTAAAAGTAGCCAGAATCACTATTTGACGTGTTATACGATGAGCCTACTTGTACTTTAAATAAAAAGTCAGACGGAATAGACTTGGTACGAATGTTTACATTACCGCCACCAAAATGCGCAGGCATATCTGGTGAAAATGATTTTTGTACACTTAAGCTTTCGATTATTTCAGATGGAAATAAATCGAGTGGCACAACCGAGCGAGTAGGATCGGGGCTTGGTACATACATGCTATTTAATTGTGTACTTGAGTAACGCTCACCTAAACCACGCACATATATAAATTTACCGTCAACTAAGGTTAAGCCTGTAACACGGCGAAGAGCCGATGCAGCATCACCATCGCCGGTGCGTGAAATTTGATCGGCACCCATAATATCAGCAACAAACGCTTGATTTTGGCGTTCTTGCAATACTGCACCTGCGCTCCCTTTGAGTCGTTGCCCTACTGCAACCACTTCTTCTATTTCTTGCTCTTGAATGTCGGCTTCTGCAGCAGCAGTATTTACCGACCAACCAAATAGTGCAGCCAAAACGGCGCAATTTAATGTTGATAAGGCAAGTTTAGAGGGTTTATAAGAATTCATTTTTATACTCCGAAACAAAACAAGACATTAGCCGGGCTTTCGCCCGGCCTAAAGCGTTTAAGGTTAAAGACCTACTTTTACCCAACCCGCTGTCCAGTCTGTTTGTGCATCCATTGCACCAATGTAATCTACTGTATCAAAGTAACTATCTAAGCTAGACGAATCAAAGCCTGCACCGAGTAGTAATGATTCACTTGAAGGCATGTAACCGTTACTCGCTAGTGCAAGGCTTGCAGCTGTTTGCACTGAGTTACCAGCTTGACCTAAGAACCAAGACTCAACATTGCCATCACCAATTGCTTGAGTACCAAAGTTGTTAGCTGTTTCACACGCAACCACTGAGTGAGTGATAGTAAGTGAACCGTCTTCGGCACGTGGTGCTGAGTCAGAACCTACACGTAAACAGTTTGCGTAATCTGCGCCACCGGTTACTACTACGTTTTTAAGTATGCCGGCAGTACCTGCACGTAAGCGAATACCGTTTACGCCTGCGTCACCGATAATGGTTACATTAGAGATAGTAGGCATAGTAAGTGGTGATGCATCTGAATCAAATTCAGAGTTATCAGCTTCAATCGCGTTATCGCCCTCAGAGCCTGATTGTTTGATAAGTACGTATTGCGCTTTACCCGTCCAACCAAATGACCAATCTAGAGAATCGTCACCAATATTAGTAAGCACTAAGTGGCTGATGTTTGCTGTGCCACCGAAAAACTCTACGCCATCGTCTAGGTTTTCATGAACGTGGATGTAATCTAGCTCTGTTTGGCTACCTACACCAGCAAGTGAAATACCGTTAAGTTCATCACCATTACCTAAAGTTTTGCCCGCTTGTTTTACAGCAACATACTTTAACGTGCCTGAGTTATCTTCTGGGTCATTACCACCAAATTGACCAGCATCACCTTCAGCAGATACACCACAGTTTGCAAGTTCATCAGCTGTTGCTTCACCTTCTTGGTCGCCACATGAGTTGGCCGGTGCATTACCTAATAATACTAAGCCGCCCCATTGACCAATCGTTGTTTCGCCACCCGTTACATCTTGAATAGATGTCATGGTGATTGGCTGAGTTGCTGTGCCTACGGCCTCAATTTTTGAACCACGACGAACAACTAAAAAGTCATCACCCGATTCACCAATTAATGTTGTACCAAACTGAACATACAATGTTGTGTTATCTGCGCGGTCATTACCAACAGCTGTACGCCCTTTTAAGATCCAATGTGCATCATTTGTTAGTGTTACATCAGTTGTGAATACAACATCTGAATTTAACTGATAAACAGGCTTGTCGGTAATAGTTGGGAAACTTGCAGACACATCTGTTGCTAGTCCTTGCTCTAATGCGTTTTGGATATCAGTTGGGAAGCTAGGTTTAATAGCAACGGTCCATCCTTCCATCCAGTTATTATCACCGTCAAACGCACCAATGTAATCGGTTTTAGTGAAGAACGAATCAAGGTCAGAGGTATCAACACCAGCACCAAGTAGAGGTGAACTCGACTTAGGTGTATATCCATCAGTTGCTAAGCTTAAGTTTGCAGTTGTGAGTGTTTGGTTACCTGTTTGGCCTTCAAACCACGATTGAACGTTACCACCAGCAATTGCTTCGCTACCGAAGTTATTATCTTCACTACAGGCTACTACTGAGTTTTCAATAGAAAGCTCACCCGATTCTGCATTTGCTACCGAGTCCGAACCTACACGTAAACAGTTTGAATACCCATCTGGGCCAGTAATAACAACATTACGAAGCACACCCGCTGTACCTGCACGTAAACGAACACCGTTAGTACCATCTGCACCTACAATTGTTACGTTAGAAATAAGTGGCTTAGTCAATGGCGTTGCATTTGAATCAAATTCAGAGTTATCAGCTTCAATGGCATTATCGCCCTCAACAGCACTTTGTTGAATGTAGATATTTTGTGCACGACCTGTCCAACCAAACGACCAGTCAAATGCGTCGTCGCCGATATCAGTCAGTACAATGTTACGTACGTTTACTGTACCACCAAAAAACTCTACACCGTCGTCTAGGTTTTGATGAACCTGGATATATTCAACCTTAGTTTGTGAACCTACACCAGCAAACGAAATACCGTTTAGTTCATCGCCATTACCCAGTGTTTTACCCGCATGTTTTACAACAATGTAACGAAGAACACCTGAGTTATCATCGCTGATATCACCACCAAACTGACCTGCATCACCTTCTGCCGATACACCACAGTTAGCCAGTTCTTCTGGTGTAGTCTCACCTTGTTGGTCGCCACAAGAGTTAGCAGGAGCATTACCAAGTAATACTAAACCACCCCATTGGCCAATATTTGTTTCGCCTCCCGTTACATCTTGAATAGATGTCATAGTGATAGGTGCTGTTGCATTACCATTAGCGTTAATTTGTGAACCGCGGCGAACAACTAAGAAATCGTCACCAGTTTCACCGATAAGCGTAGTGCCCGCTTGAACATAAAGTGTAGTTGCATCAGCGCGATCGTTACCGACCGCAGTACGGCCATTTAGAATCCAATGTGCATCGTTTGTTAGCGTTACATCGGCTGTAAATGTAGTATCTTGTGTTAAACGGTAAACAGGCTTATCGGTAATTTGTGGAAATTCACTTGATACATTAGTCGCTAAACCCTGCTCCAATGCATTTGAAATATCTGTTGGGAAGCCACCATTAATACCTACAGTCCATCCTTCCATCCAATTGGTTGTGCCATTAAATGCACCAATTTGTCCATTGGCAATAAGCGGTGAACCTGGAAGTGGAGTGTAACCATTATCGTCAAGCATTAAGTCTGCTGGAGTCAGTGTTTGGTTGCCGTCTTGCGCCTCAAACCACGATTTAACATCGCCGCCATTAATCGCTTCGCTGCCAAAGTTGTTAGCCGTTGTTTGACATGCAACAATTGAATTAGTGATAGTTAATGTACCGTCTTCTGCGCGAGGTACAGAGTCAGAGCCTACACGTAAACAATTTTCGTAAGTAGCTGGGCCCGTTACAAATACATTGCTTAATGCGCCCGCAGTACCTGCACGTAAACGAATACCGTTGTTACCTTCAGCACCTACAATTGTTACGTTTGAAACGGTTGGCATTGTAAGTGGTGTTGCACTTGAATCAAACTCAGAGTTATCAGCTTCAATTGCGTTATCACCCACGTTTGCAGCTTGCTGAATGTATACGTTTGTTGCAGAGCCTGTCCAACCGAACGACCAATCAAGTGAATCATCACCAATACTGGTTAATACAACATTACTTACATTAACTGTACCACCGAAAAACTCGATACCGTCATCAAGGTTTTCGTGAACTTGAATGTAATCAACAGTTGTTGCAGAACCCACACCAGCAAACGAAATACCGTTTAGCTCATCACCGTTACCTAATGTTTTACCCGCTTGCTTAACGATTAAATACTTTAATGTACCTGAGTTATCATCTGCAACATCGCCACCAAACTGGCCTGCGTCACCTTCAGCAGATACACCACAGTTAGCTAGCTCGTCGGCTGTTGCTTCACCTTGTTGGTCGCCACATGAGTTAGCAGGTGCATTACCTAGTAATACTAAACCACCCCATTGACCAATGGCTGTTTCACCACCCGTTACATCTTGAATAGAGGTCATAGTAATTGGCTGGCTTACTGTACCAACAGACTCAAGCTGTGAACCACGACGAACAACTAAAAAGTCATCGCCAGATTCACCAATAATTGTTGTGCCTTGTTGAATGTAAAGCTTTGCGTTATCTGCACGGTCATTACCTACTGCTGTACGACCATTTACAATCCAATGCGCGTCGTTTGTAAGTGTTGCATCAGTAGTGAACGTTGTATCTGCTGTTAGGCGATACACTGGCTTATCAGTAATTTCCGGAAATTCGCTTGATACGTCTGTGGCTAAGCCTTGAACAAATGCGTTATCAATAGTGGCAGGGAAACCAGTTGTGCCGTTTTGTGAATCATCACGAGATGACGTTTCACCGCCTGTGTCTGAGCCGCCTTCAACAACGTTTGTTATTGTATCGCCTTCGTTAATTGTTGTGTCGCCTTCAGATACTACTAAGTCACCACCACAACCCGCTAAAGATACTGCAGTTGCAATCAAACTAACTTTGAATAAGTCAGATAATTTCATTGTTCACTCCGTTAAAGTATTTAATTATTTTGTTAACGCTTTATAAAAACTCAAGTCACTTTAAAGCACTTAATAATGCGTTAAGGTCACTTGAGTTATCAGCAGGGCTTACCTTACGGGAGCTATATGACACTGGAGTTACACTTTAATAAACATAACATGACAAAACTATATTATTAAAATTCAATAACTTAATTTTCGCAGCAATAAAAAAGCCGACTCAATTATTATTGAGTCGGCTTGCGTAGTGCGATTATGAAATTGATATTACAAGCACCAACGAAGTAGTGACTTGTTGGTTTAAAATTTAAAGCAGAGCGGTTCTTAACGTTTCAGCATGTACTTTTTCACGTTTGACATACTTAATCCACTGCTTAGCCAAACGATGTGATTTTTTGTGTTTTTCAGCTTGTTCAAACGCTAAAATAGACGCATCGAAATTTTGCAAATTGTACTGCGCCATACCCAGTGCAACAAAGGCATTTGACTCAAAATCAAGTCCACCTTTATCTAGCGCTTTACGCGCTGAATCGGCAGCATCTTCATAGTGCTCTGTATTAACATACACCTCAGCTAAACGCTGATCGTATTGCCCATGATCTGATAAATCGGCGGCTTTAACAAAATACTCTATCGATTTTTCATCTTCTTTTGCTTGGATCATCGCCTCGGCTACAAACGCATAGTTTTTAGCTGTTTTTTCGGCAATGCCGTTATCTATTGCTTTACTCATAACTTCTGCCGCTTTAAAAGCAAGTCCATTGTATAAGTATACTTGAGCAAGTTGGCGTAAGTCGGCCCTTGATGTTAAAAACCCTTGCTGATAAGCGGCTTCAATAACAGCTAATTGCTTTTTCTCTTGCCCGGTTTCACCATACATACCCGAAAGCTGTACCCAGTACTCTGGTTTATCATAAAGCTTAACCATGCGTTCAAGCACTTCAACCACTTTGTTAGTTTGATTTAGCGAATAAAACATAGCGCGCTGTAATACAAGCCAGTTTTCTTTTGGGGTTTTACCTTCGTCATCACTTAATGAAATAACTTTAGTGATGTAGTCTAGGCCTTGCTTATAGTCTTTTAACTGGTAATACGTTTGTGCACGAAGTAAATAATATCCTTCAGGTATTGGCTGAGTGTTAATCTCATCCCAGTTATCTAAAAAGGCAATGACTTTATCATAATCGCTGTTTGCCATTGCAAGCTGCGCTAAACTAAAAGTGGTGCTTAAACGCAATGTTTCAGGGATCCCTTCTTCTGCAACAACGCGTTCAAATGAAGCTATCGCTTTTGGTAAGTCATTTTGGTTGTAGTAAATGAACCCGTAAAAATTATGCATCATGGCTATTTCGTACGAGTTCATACTTGAAGAACGTTCATTAATACTATCGAGCGCTTCAAGTCCGGCTTTTACATCGCCATCGTCTGCCAATTTTTGTGCGCGAGCCAGTTGGCTGTATACTTTTTCACGAAGTGCAGGTACGCGTTTTGTTTTTTGCTCCTGCGCCGCTTGAGCACTTGCGATTGATACGCCAGGTAACAACGTTAGTGCACTGGGTGTAACAATACTCAACCCTATCGCAGTGGTACAAAGTAGTGTTACTTTTAAAAGTTTAGTTTTGGTTAATAATTTCATAATCGCCTCACGGTCTTTTCTAGTTAGCTACTATCCGCCAATTTGAAAAGATATTTTGTTCTGAACACCCGCTACTTCAACAGCTTCACCGTTGACAACACGCGGTTTATATTTAAATTTAAGAGCAGCGTCCATTGCAGCCCTATCAAATAAAGACTCAGGCTCTGCTTTTAATACTTGCGGATCGCGAACGGTACCTTGCTTTGTCACAGTAAACTCAACAATCACATACCCTTCAATACCGCGTGATAGCGCACGACGCGGATAAACCGGTGCAACTTTTACAATGGGTAAATATTCGCCATCGCTCGTTTCCAATGCTAATCCACCCGCCAGGTTCACTTCGGCATCAACATTAGCACCAAAGTCAAAGTTGTTAGCGTTGGCATTAGCATCACTACTTTGCATTTGTGGCGATTCCATTGGTGGTGGCGGCTCTTTTGGCGTAGGTGGCTTTTGTGGTTTACGCTCTTTCTTTTGAACGCTTTCTTCTTTCTTCAAGCGAACAAAATCAAGTACATTGCCTTTAGCTGGTTCGCTCATTGCCCCTTCACCGCCGGTTATAAGCGCTTGCATGCCCAAAAACAGCATAAACGTGACTACACCGGCAACAATTAATGCTACTAAATAACGCATTACTTACCCTTACGCTTCTTGAGCCGCAATTGAAACATCAAACACACCGGCAGCGCGTGCGGCATCCATTACTTTAATTAACGTATCGGTAGTCGCTTTTTTATCAGCTTGAATAACAACGCTACCCTGTGGGTTTTCAGCTTTTAAGCGTTCAATATTCGCCTGCACTGCGCGAACATCTATTTGGCGTTTGTTAATCCAAATTTCACCCTTATCTGAAATAGCAACTAAGATATTGGCTCTTTCTTTTTTAACCGCAGTTGCCGCTTCTGGGCGGTTAACGTCAATGCCTGCTTCTTTTACAAACGATGCCGTTACAATAAAGAAGATAAGCATAATAAATACAACATCTAACATAGGTGTCATGTTTATTTCTTCTGCTTCATCTTCTTGCATTAAGTTACCTAAAGGGGCTCTCATTTTTTATTCTCCTGCTATGAGCGGGTGTATATTTAGCCGCTCATAAAATTTATTTAGTGATCTAGCAACATGCTGTCTTCAAGTAGTTCTACTTCGCGTTTGGCTTTACGTTGTAAGTAGGTTGAGGCAAATACCCCAGATAACGCCCCGACCATGCCCGCCATTGTTGGAATTGTCGCTTTAGATACGCCTGATGCCATTGAACGTGCACTCCCAGTGCCTGTTATAGCCATCACATCAAACACTTCTATCATGCCCGTTACTGTGCCAAGTAAGCCCAGCAGCGGACATAAAGCCACCATGACATTGATAAGCGGAAGGTTTGCATTCAAGCGCATACTTGCTCTCGAAATCATAGCCTGGCGTATTTGTTCAGCGTTCCAGCTATTGCGTTCGTGACGCGTTGACCATGTGCCTTTAATGCTATTTTTGTATCCGCGAAACCCGTTGAAAAAGTATATAAATCGCTCGAGTATCAATAACCACATCGCGAAGATTAACACTCCAATGACCAAGAGTACTTGGCCACCGGTGTCGAGAAAATCACGGATAGCATTGATTGAGTCAATCAATAGCACCATGGTTTATTCTCCTTTCTCGCTTCGCTCAGCAATGATACCTGCGCTTTGCTCTTGTAAAATAAGCAGTAAGCCTTTTGAACGCGTGTTTAGTAATGTGTATATAAACACTGTTGGGATTGCCACAACTAAGCCAAGTACGGTCGTAACTAGCGCTTGAGAAATACCACCAGCCATTAGTTTAGGGTCGCCAGTACCAAATAATGTGATTGCTTGGAACGTGTTGATCATACCGGTCACCGTACCTAGTAAGCCAAGTAATGGGGCAACAACGGAGATGATTTTTATAAGCGTTAAGTTACGTGTGATTTTTGGCATTTCACGTAAAATTGCTTCACTTAATTTAAGCTCTAACGTGTCGTAAGCAACATTCGGATAGTCGTCTTTTACTTTCATTACACGACCTAATGGGTTGTCGTCGCGAGCAACTGAATCTTTTAATTGGCGACGAATTTTTCCACCAACAAGTAACAATGAAATAAAGCGCTCAATTGCAATTAATAAAGCAAGCAAACCAACACCTAAAATGACATAACCAACCGCACCACCTTGATGAACTTGCTCTGATGTATCAGGTGCTTGAACAAGTAAGCCTAAAATAGAACCACCAGTTGGGTCTAATGCAAACTGTACAACACCACTTTTAGCATTTTGTAAGTCAGCAGCTGTAGCGGTATAACGAGACACTGGTTGGCGAGTAAGCGCGCTCAGCGTGTTTGTTCCTGGGTTATATTCTAAGTATTGACCCTGTGAAATTAAGTTAAAAGCACCAACACGAACAACTTCTTGCTCTGCTTTATTTCCACCTTCAACAATAACTGAAGTATTAAAGCGACTGACTTTACCTTGCTCAGTCATTTCACGTTGCAGCTCGTACCACACCTTTTCAATATCTTCTATTGAGGCAAGCTTAGACGTCGAACCCATTTTTTGAGCTAACTCGTCCATAAAATCACTACGGCCCGGTAATTCTGCTGATACAACCGAAGTAGCGAACTTATTGCTAGAGTCCCCAGCGACTTGCTGTAATACCCCAAATAACTCTTTAAGTGATCCCATTCGCTTAGATAAGGTATCGGTTAAGTTAGCGAGTTTAACTTCGTTTTCTTCAAATTGTGTTTCAAGGCGCTCTGATTCAACAAGCATTTGGTTACGCTTTGCAGTTGTATCATTTAACATTTGAACTTGCTGATTTTGGCGAGAGGTAAACTCCTGCTCTCGTTGTTTATTCTGCGCACTTTGAACGGTCTTGCCGTTTTCTAATGTTTTTAATAATGAATCAAGATCCATTGTTTCTGCAGCAGTGCTAACGCCTGCAAAACCGAGGCTTGTAACAAACAATGCCATTTTTGTCATTTGAGTAAACAATTTCATTTTTAACCTCTTATTCTGCTGCATGTACTGGCAGAGTTAGCATATCTGGGGCAAGTTGTTTACGCGCTATGCGTAAACCTTTATTTATTTGACTTATTGTTGAGTCAGGTAGAGCTTCAAACGATTTGGTCTCTGTGTTGTAGCTACCAGCGTGTTTACCATCACGCGTTAGGTAAATCAGCTCTAATCGGCCAATGCGTAAAAAATCAACTTCACGCTCTTTACCGTTTACATCTAACAATGCGGTGTAAGCTTCAATAGTACGCCCGTAATCGACCTCTACTTGGTAAGCTTCTAGCACACGACGAAATTTTTCACTTGAGGTGATATCAGCGCGATCCATCATGGCTTTAAGTGATACTAAACGCTTAGCACGCTCGTCTTGCAAAAAGGGAATGTCTAACGATACAAACTGCTCAAGACCTGTGATCATTCGCATCATAAGCGGGGTAATTTGGCGCTCAATAATAGAAACCTGATCCATTGATAGGTTAAGCGATTCCATTTCTTCAATTTGATTATTAAGCTGTTTAGTTAACTGCGCGTTGTAAACAGCTAAACCGTCAATCTCTTTATTGAGCGTTTTAAATTGCTGTAAACGACCTTGCATTGAGTCTGCAATCTTGTCTATTTTTGTTTGTGATTGCGCAGCTGATTTATTAATTTCGCTGCTTTTATCAATAACCTTATCTAAATCGTTAGCGTGTACTGCTGCACTTGCGGCCACAATACCAGCTAAGATTAATGGTTTAACGCCTTTCATCGCATACACCTTTACTCGTTAATTAGCGGATTTGCTAGGTTGTATTTCAAACCAATAAACAGAGATTTATTGGCTTGAATAATTCAATGGAAGGAAGTTTATAGATAAAAGATGACAAGGATGTTGCGCAAAAAAGTCGCTTTTATGACAGCTGTCATAATTTGGCATAAAAGAGGTTTTGTAAATTAAAAATAAATAAACTAGCAAGCTGTTGAAGAGCGATTAATCAATAATGCTAGTAATTTTGTCATAGGTACTTTGCCAATCTGTGTAATCAACCGCAATGGGGTAGTAGCTGTTGTTATGAATTAACACTAAAGAAGGAAAACCGTTAATAGGCAACGTTTTTATAAAATTAAGCTCGTCACTCAATTCATTGTTTAATGATAAACTGACTAACTCATTTGCAAACCCCTCTTCATCTAGACCAATGCCTTGAGCCAGCGCTACTAAGGTGGCTTCATCAGAAGGGTTTTGCGCATTTAAATAGTAAGCATGCTGGATTGCTTCTATCATTTGCGCTTCTTTATTGGTTTTACGCGCGATCAGAGCTGCTCTACAAGCCGGGTAAGTAGAACGTCGAGGTTCGCAATTACGCCAAAAGTCATAATTAAACTGGGTACCTAACTGCTTTTGTATTTTATGCCACGTATCTTCAAGCATTTCTTTCATCACTTTTGGCATAGGCTGCTGACTATCGGCTGCTAAGCCGCCCACTTTATAGTCAACAATAATTTTATGCTCAAGTTGTTCTTTCAATTTTAGCCACGTAGGCGCATAGCCCCAACACCAACTACACATTGGATCGTGTATATAAATTAACTTACTTTGAAACATAACGATTCCTACGTAGAAGCTGAAACAACTTTATTTCGACCCGTTTCCTTTGCTTTATAAAGACATCGATCGGCTTGCTTTAAAGCATCATTGTAGTCTGATAACTTATTAACTTGTGCTACACCTATGCTACAGGTAAGTGCTACGTTTTTACTTTCAACATTCAAAAGTGTTGTATTAGCAACACTCTCTCTAAATTTATTAGCAACGTGCTCTGCAGTTTGAATAGTCACCTTTGGAAGAATAACAACAAATTCTTCACCACCATAACGCGCTTTTATTGAATCGCTACTGAAGTGTGACTCCAGCATTTTAGTAAATTCTATTAGGACAGTATCACCACTATCATGACCATAGTTATCATTGATAGACTTAAAATGATCGAGGTCTAATAATAAAATACTAAATGGTAAATACTCATCTGGGCAGTCACTTACTAAGTTAAAAAAGTGAGATGTGACAAATCGTCTGTTTGCAGCGCCAGTTAGTTGATCGGTATACGCGTCCTTTTTTTGTGCCAAAGTTATTTCAGCAATAGACGCATGACTTTTTTGCCTAAAAAACTCGCCTATAAATGAAAAAACAAACACTAAACCAAAAGATGCCATAAAACGCGATTTTTCTACATCGCCATAATCTACCTGGCCGATATTAGGGCCATACAGTAGCCCTAAACAACAGACAAATAAAAACCCACTAAGCCATAACCCCAATTTAACACCGAGAGTAGCAAAGGTGACAACTGGGTAAAACATGAGCCAATACAGCGCCGTGTTCTCTTTACCACCTGTGTAAATAAGCGCAATACACATAACTAATATGATAGACATGGTTGTTAAAGACACAACCTCTAATTTACCTGTTTTAAAAAAGTAAACGGTACAGGCAATAATCGTCATATTAGCAACGAGCAAAGCGACACTGAGAATAGGTGAATACACATCATAATTAGCTAAAAGTAAAAAACCTATCACTACAATTGCGAAGGCTATCATTGCAAATAGCGAAAATGCTTGACGCTGTCTGTCAGAATTGTAAACGCTATCTATGTTAATTAAATTGCGCCAGCTCGACTTATTTAAGGTTTCCTTTTCCATATTTATACTTTGAACTTTTTAACCATTTGTTCTAAATCACCGAATTGTTGCCTCAGTTTTGTGCATTCGTTTAACGTATTATTTAGGTTGGTTTTACCTTGAATAGACAGTTCGCTGATAGTTTGTATATCGGCATCTAATGATTTAACAACTTGATTTTGCTCTTCTGTAGCGCCCGCAACGGCATGGTTAGCTGCACTTATCTGTTTAATATCTTCTATTACTTGCTGCATTAATTCACCAACAGCATCCGCTTCTGACACGCTTTTTTCGCTGCCTTGCAAGCTTGTTTTCATTAACTCAACCGCCAAACTCGACCCTTTTTGCAGCTCTATCACTGTTTCTTCTATTTCTTGAGTCGACTCTTTGGTGCGATGTGCTAACTGGCGAACCTCATCAGCCACAACGGCAAAGCCCCGACCTGCATCACCAGCTCGTGCAGCTTCAATAGCCGCATTGAGAGCAAGTAAGTTGGTTTGTTCACTCACGCCTTTAATTACTTCAAGAACATTACCAATGCTTTCTGTATGTGCATTTAAGCTATTAATAGTTTGTTGAGCCTGCATTATATTGGCAGACAGTTCGTGAATCCCAGCAACATTATTGCTTAATATTTCTTGATTTTGTGTCGAGTGTTGATTTGCATCTTTTGCAAGTGTTGATGCATCAGACGCACTATTGAATATGTCTGTTGTCATTCCAGTGAATTGATTAATTGCCGCGGCAACGCTATCTGTTCGCATACTTTGATCGTCATACATTGCAAGTGATGAATGCGTTTGCGTTAGAAGGCTTGCTATAACACCATCAAGAAGGACAGTCGTATCTTTAACTTGCTCCATTGAAGATTGAATTTTTTCGATAAACACATTAAATGAATGACTTAACTCACCAAACTCATCGTCATTTTCTATTTCTAAACGACGTGTTAAATCGCCCTCTCCCTGAGAAATATCTTTAATAGCATCATTTAACCGATTCATTGGGCGCATTAAGTAATGAAGCAAAAATTGCATTAAAAATACAATGACTATCGTACCTACAATTAAATATATAAATGCTGTTTTACCAAAACTGGATACACTCTCAAATGCTTTTTGTTGATCTATAACAACCCCTAAATACCAATTTACATTTTCGATTCCACGGATTTTATTAAACGAAACCAATTTAGTTTCGCCTGCAATTTGATATTCAACAAACTCGCTACTAAGGGGTGGCTTAGTGCCAAAAAGCGCTGAAATATTTTTTAAATTAAAGCTGCTTTGCGGGTGGCTTAATATTTGACCGTTGTCATCAAGCAAAAAGCCGTAGCCTAACCCTAAAAAGTCAATGTCGTTAATAATGTCTGTGACCGTTTGCATGTCTATATCAGCGCCTGCAACACCAACAAAGCGATCATTTTGGTTTATAGGCACAACGGCAGATATAGTTAGCTCATTGGTTGTTACGTCTATATAAGGAGTTGTAAAAGCGGTGTTGGTTTTATTTTCGACTAGCTTGTACCAAGGACGTGATGTTGCATCAAAATCAGGAGGTAAAACTACTGTTTGGTCGTTTAAAATAAAATTCCCGTTTGATTGGCCTATATAAGTATTTTTAAAGTCACCTGCTAATTCAGCCGTATTTAATTGAGATAGCGTCAATGTGTTTGAATCAGATGGTTTGTGCGTTTGGGCAAACGCACTGACGATTGATAGTTTGGCATTTAGCCAGCTTGCAATGTTTTGCGACACTGACTCTGAGTTTTGTTGAAGCACCAAAGCAAGTTGCGTTTGTGTTTGGTTTTTTAAAGTGGTGTAGTTATTTACGGTAAATAAGCCTAACACCAAAACAAGTACTACTGACGCTGCTATTGTAACTTTTGTTGTGAACTTAAGTGCCCCAAACATAAATGCCCTTTTTTTTAATTTTAGCAGTTTAGTTTTAGCAAATATTGGGAGGATTGTCTTAGCTATTTTCGGTTTTTCCGAAAATAGCAGCTAAAAACAATAAAAAAGGACTAGGCAAACTTGGTTGTAAATTTTAAGTAATTAATTTTACGTAATTATTTTTAGATATGAGTTTCTTTTTTTGGAATGTTCCAATAAAAAGGGTGATTAATAATGACTGAATACGTATTCAGCCATTATTATACAGTCAGCTCTTTACCATTTTTTAGCTAAACGAACAGCATTTAAACCATACCAAGCTATAAATATATAACATACCATAGGCACGAAAAAGCTATCTTGAATGTTCACGGTATCGGCAACATACCCTTGTAATAATGGAACCAAAGCACCACCTACAATCGCTAAACATAGCCATCCAGAGCCTTTACTTGTTAACGGGCCTAATTTTTCAATTGCAACAGAAAAAATGGTCGGAAACATAATTGAATTAAATAAACCAATTGCCAATACTGAAAACAAAGCAACATCACCTTGTGTAAAAATAGTGATTAATAACAACGCAATAACACTGATAGCATTAAAGGCAATTGCTTTAGAAGGCGCAATTTTTTGTAATAAAGCAGAGCCAATAAAACGCCCTACCATAGCGCCACCCCAGTAATAACTAATTAGTGCAGCGGCTGCATGCTCTTCAAGCCCGGCGATATGTGCTTCACCAAAATAGTTAACTAAAAAACTACCGATAGCAACTTCGCCACCTACATAACAGAAAATAGCAATAACCCCCATAGTTAAATGCGGTGCTTGAATTAATGAGCGCGTTTCTGGTGCTGAGTGACAGTCTTCTTTATGGGCTTCTATTTCTGGTAACTTTATAAATGCAAACACAATAGCAATTAATAAAAGTGCTGCAGCCAACATTATGTAGGGTACTTTTACTGATTCTGCCGATGCAGCAGACGCAGCCAATGTACCAGCAGTACCGAAAAAGAGAATGCCTCCTACATATGGTCCTACTGTAGTACCCAGGGCATTAAGCGCTTGTGCTAAGTTTAATCGTGAAGAGGCGGTTTTATCAGGGCCAAGAGCAGCAACGTATGGATTAGCTGACACCTGTAACACCGTTATACCTGCAGCAAGCACAAACAATGCACCTAAAAACAACCAATATTCATGGACCACTACGGCAGGGTAAAAAAGCATACAACCAATAGAGGCAACAATAAGCCCCGTTAATATTCCTTTTTTATAGCCTAGTTGTTTAACTAAAATACCAGCAGGGATAGATACAATGAAATAGGCACCAAAAAAGCAAAACTGCACCAGCATTGCTTCAAAATATGTGAGATCAAATACACCTTTTAATCTAGGAATAAGCACGTCATTTAAAACGGTTATAAATCCCCATAAAAAGAATAAGGTAGTCATGGCAGTCAAAGGAAACAGATAATTATTTTTTTGCTGTTCATTCACGCCATAAGGTTGATTAGTGTTCAGTGTGCTCATTTTTATTTTCACTCCATTAACAAATTAAACTGATTCTACATTGTTAATAAGTTTTTTTACCACACCAAACTAAGAACGTTCCAATTCAATTCAAACTTGTGCTCGGTCATTCAGCTGAAATTGTATCGATTAATCGCTTAGTTTCGCCGCTATTGTTAAAGTGATACAAAGCTTGGTTTATGTCTTCAAGTACTTCAAGCCAGTTAGGTGTTTGCTTACTAATGGCAAAATACAATGGGTTATAACGAAGTGGCTTGCCATCTTGCTCTATAAAATTAAGCAACTTTGATTTAGCATTGTCATTCAATGTTGAGTATTTGACCGAATGCGCCAATACAACTGGATCGCCAATAATAAGATCCACACGTTCTGCAGCGAGTAGCTGTACTAGTTGTAGGTCATCTACTGCACCTATAATACTAAATTCATTGTTATCCATCATTGCATCAAACTCAGAGGTATTTTGATACCCTCTAACAACGCCAATTTTTGCACCTTTTAACGAATTTAAGTTGCCTGTAAAAATACCTGGTGAGTTTTTACGTTTTAAAAAAGCAATATTCCCACCTTCAAAGGTGTTTGAAATACCTAATAACTCTCGTCTGGTTTTGTTTTCAACAAAGTCAGAAGGGGCTGTGTCTTCTATAAAATATTCCGGCATTAAAATATCGGCTTTCCCTATTTCGACATTTCGTACAGCTCTCGCCCAAGGTAAAACTCGATATAAACGTCATAACCTCGGCTATTAAGTAAAGCAACAGCAAAATGATAAACCCAACCTTTATTGCAAAGGCTATCGCTTATGTAAGGTGGCCAGTTCAAAGTAGCAATATGCAAAGTACGCTTGTTGTTAGGTGATTTATATAATACTCCTGACTTATAACGCTGACCCTCAACAGTGGTAAGTGTGCTTTTGTTGAGATAACTCACTGATGTGCTTGCAGTAGTAAAACAACTAACTAACGCTAATAAAATAATAACAATATGCATGTTAAAATTATCAAAAATTTATTTAGTTAAGTGTAGTTCACATACTAGCAGTGAAATAAAATTTAATTAAAAGGACTCTAAGTAAGAGTTAAAAAGGGAATGTATACAAAGTTTAAACGCCAATTAATAAGGTTTATTGGCGTTTAAAGGAAGGTATTAAGCTGGTTTTACCCATTTCATTTTGTTGTTGGTATCGCGCGAGGTTATTATGGTGTCATCACTACTTTTAACGCCACCTAATTTAGCAAGCCTATCATAAAGCACTACATTACAGGTTGCTGCAAGGTTCATACAGCCTATGGTCGGTATATACACGACTTCGTCGCACCACTTTAGTACGTCTTTTGAAACTGAGCCATCTTCAGGGCCAAATATATAAAATGCATTTTCTGGGTGCTCAAACTCGGGTAAAGGAGTCGCCCCCTCAATGAGCTCAATAACAACGACAGTAGCTCCTTGCGGTTTACATTGTTCCAAACAATCCGTAGGAGTTAATGGAATACGCTCAACCACATTTTTAGTGTCGGTATGAAACTTTTGTGCGTTAAGATAACGATTACCCGTAAAGTAAACCTGATTTGCATCGTAACACCCTGCAGCTCGCAAAACGCCGCCAACGTTGGTGGGGCTTTTTGGGTTTATTAAGCCAATACTTGCTTGTAACTTACTCATTAATCGCAATCCTTTGTTGGCCATTCTGCAATATATAAATCAAAGTCATCTAATTTTACATCACAGTCTTTCACTGTTTTGTCTTTCACTGAAATACCGAGTTCGTGCATGTGACTTTTATCGCCGTTGTTTACTAGCGGATGCCACGATGCAAGGCCACGTCCTTCATGTAAACGTCGATAACTGCAGCTTTGCGGCATAAAAAATATATCTTTAAGGTTTTCTTTAGTGAGTTTTACACAAGAGGGTACCAAAGTTTGTCGGTTTTGATATTCACTACACCCACAGGTATTGTTATCAAGATACTGGCACACAATATTAGTGAAAATGAGCTGCTCACCTTCACGTAGCTGATCGGTTGGGGCAAAATCATCTTCGTCTTCACTATCTATAAATGTATTTAAACAACACTTACCACAGCCATCACAAATAGCTTCCCATTCACTTTGGCTCATTTCGCTCAGGCTTTTTTTAAGCCAAAATTGTGTATTTGCTAACTGTTGATCAAACATAGTGTACTCACGCCCCTTTTAGAGCGCGCATTCTACCGTAATGCATTAAATGGCGCAAAGCCAATACCTTAAAACGATACTCGCTTTGCGCGTAGTTTATTGCTGCGACTGGACCCAACGTTTAATTTTTTTCTCTAAAATAGGCATGGGTAATGCTCCATCTATTAATATTTGCGTATGAAACGCTTTAATATCAAATTGAGAACCTAGCTCTTTTTTACAATAATCGCGAAGCTCTTTAATTTTAAACTCCCCTAATTTGTACGAGAGAGCTTGCCCGGGCCACGCAATATAACGCTCAACCTCTGCAACGACATCACTTTTAGCCATTGAAGAGTTGGCAAGCATATATTGTATACCTTGCTCTCGTGTCCATCCTTTAGCATGAAAACCGGTGTCGAGTACTAAGCGCATAGCTCGTAATTGCTCGTCGGCTAAACGCCCGTACCACATATACGGGTCGGTAAATAAACCAAGCTCTTTTCCTAAGCTTTCAGCGTAAAGCGCCCACCCTTCAGCAAAAACCGTATACCCTCCAAATTTACGAAAATCAGGTAAGCCGTCAATTTCTTGTTGAAGAGCAATTTGAAAGTGATGACCCGGCGCCGCTTCATGAATCGAGAGTGTTTCAAGCAAAAACTTAGGCTGTGCTTTTAAATTAAATGTATTGATATAAAAAATACCTGGACGAGAACCGTCTGGGGCTGGAGCAGCATAAGAAGCACCTGCCGCAGATTGCGCACGGTACGCTTCAACTGGTTTAACAACGTAAGGGGCTTTAGGCGCAACATCAAATAACAGCGGTACTTTAGCATCTATTTTTTTCTTAACGTTTTCGTACGCTTCAACAAGCTCTTCAGCGGTATTAAAGTAAAACTCATCAGAATCACGTAAATGAGTAAAAAATGCAGGTAAATCGTCATCAAAGCCGACTGTTTGTTTTACCTGTTTCATTTCACTTAAAATACGAGATACTTCACTTAAACCTATATTATGAATCTCATCGGCAGACAGGCTAAGTGTTGTGTTTTTCTTTATTTGATATTCGTACCAAGCCTTACCATTGGTAAAATCGCTGTAGCCTACTGAAGCACGACTATTAGGAATATAGTCATTAATTAAAAATGTGTGCATGCTTTGATAAGCGGGGACTAATTGCGTCATGATCAAATCACGATATTGGGCTGTTATTTCTTGTTTTTGCTCTGCTGTAAACGAGTCTGGTAAATTGTTGATAGGCCCCCAAAACAGTGAGTTTTCAGCCTTATTGACAATATGCGCACTAAATTGTGGCGCTAATTTTTTTGCAAGTGGCGCAGGTAAAACAATATTTTGTTTTATACCTTCAGCCATAGAAAGCTCAACACTTTTAAGCCACTTAACAAAACCACCACTGCGTTTTATGAAATTAGCGTAATCGTTCATTGTTTTGAAGGGTTGTGCACTTTGGCCAGAGCCAAAGCCCGCAAAAATATTATGCGCACCCGACATTTGATTTATTGGCAAAAGATAACTAGGAAACTGCATTCCTTCTAAATTAAGTGCTAAGTCGCGCTTTAAAATTTCATAACTTAATAGCGCTTGCCCTGTTAACTGCTCAGAATCAATGTAGCCAAGGCTTTGTTGATACTTTTTATAAAAAGCCGCTTTTTTATCACGGTTTAAAACTGAGATCTCAGGCGTGAATACATCATTAAATTCATTTTTTCCGCTGTATGTAGCACGAATTGGTGCAAACGTGAGTGACTCTTCATAATATTGGTTAACTAGCACGTCTAATTGCTGCTCGGCAGATAGCTCAGACACCACAGCATTTATAGATGAAGAATCCGGTTTACTATTACTTTGTTGAGGCGCAGTATTGCTACACCCCGTTAAAGCACCCATCACTGATGTAGCCACAAGTACTAATTTTAATAATTTCATGTTAATCCTTTTAAAAAATACAAGCCGATTATGAGCTTTAAATTAAGCTAAATAAAGTAGTAACTTAGTCGTTATTTTATTGCACTTTTACTTAAGCTTGGTAAAGTCAAAACAACTTTAATGTCATATAAAAGAATTAAAAAATGAAAAAGCACCTGTTATCAGCCTCAGTCGCCATGTTATGTTTGAGTAGTTTACCCACCCAAGCAGTTACCTACATTTCTGCAAAGGCCATGTTAGATGTAGAAAATGGCACACTTATTAAATCCCCTCTTATCACTGTTGATAACGGCGTGATCACCTCGATAGAACGCAACAAAAAGCCGCAAGTTGGCAAAGGTGATGAACATATAAATCTACCGCAGTTAACATTAGTGCCTGGCTTAATGGATATGCATGTGCATTTAACAAGTGATCCTACTGTTTCACGTAGTGAGCGGTTAGGTCAGTCAATCCCACGCATGGCCGTTAAATCGGCCTATTTTGCTAAAAAAACGCTCGAAGCCGGGTTTACCACTGTGAGAAATGTAGGCGCAGATGGTTATAGTGTTATTGCGGTGCGTGACGGTATTAATGCAGGTGATATTATAGGCCCAAGAATTTGGGCTGCAGGTCCATCTCTTGGTATAACAGGGGGGCATTGTGACAATAACCGCTTACCGCCTGAGTTAAAATATACCTCAACCGGCGTAGCCGATGGGCCATGGGCCGTTAGAACAAAAGTGCGTGAAAATATAAAGTATGGAGCCAATGCTATAAAGTTTTGCGCGACAGGCGGTGTATTTTCAAAGGGCACAAAAGTAGGTGTACAACAATACTCACTTGAAGAAATGAAAGCCATTGTTGAAGAAGCACATATGCGCGACCTTCCTGTTGCTGCTCATGCACATGGTACAAGTGGGATTAAAACAGCCATTATTGCCGGTGTTGACAGCGTAGAACATGCAAGCTTTTTAGACGATGAAGCCATTGCCTTGGCTAAAAAACATGGCACTTGGCTTTCAATGGACATATACAACACAGAATATACATTAAGCTTTGGCGAACAAAATGGTGTAGACGAAGAAAACTTAAATAAAGAACGTCAAGTTTCAAAAAAACAAAGAGATAGCTTTAGCCGAGCTGTAAAAGCTGGTGTGAACATGGTATTTGGAACCGACGCTGCCATCTACCCACATGGTGATAATGCAAAGCAGTTTTCACGTATGGTTGAATTTGGCATGACTGAACTGCAAGCCATTCAATCAGCTACCATTAACAGCGCTAAACTTTTAAAAATGCATAATAAACTAGGGCAAATAAAAACGGGATATGCCGCCGATATTATTGCAGTAGAGGGTAACCCATTAAAAAACATTTCAACATTAGAGCAAATACCGTTTGTGATGAAAGCAGGTATTGTTTATAAAGCTGAAAAATAAAAAATTTTAATCCAAGTAAAGGCTGACTTGATAGTGTTAGCCTTTACCTTTAACGTTAAAAAATTAAAGGTCTTAGCTAAACAATATGTTAAAGGTAACACTTAAATAGCATTACTTTAGCTGAGCTCTATTGTCATTTTTAACTAATTACCCTTCATTTGAGAGGTTGTTTTAGCCAAGGCATGTTGCAATCTATTTGTTATGATCACCACGTAACTCCCACCTCTTTTATATTTGGTTAATTTACATCCTCTAAATCTACTCACTTGTCTAAAAAACATGCAAACAGTTGTTTAAATCTAATATTAATTGAACTTTTAGTTTATTTTGCAAATAATAATCATTACCATTATCGCACTTTATTAAATGCGAATGATTATCATAGTGAAAAGTTTCAATTACTCATTACTCACCCTCGCTTGTTTAAATGCGCAAGCCGTTTTAGCACAAACCACTGCAGAACAAGATATCGAACATATAAGTGTTTATCAGAAACAAAACCAAGTTGTTATGAGCTCTGGGCTTGCTACTAAGTCAGATATGTCGTTAATGGAAACCCCAGCACCTGTCGTTATTATTGACCGTGAACTGATTGAATCCCAAGGTGTAGACAACTTACAAGAACTTGTACGTAATGTAAGTGGATTAACCCAAGCAGGTAATAACTACGGGATTGGCGATAACTTAGTTATTCGAGGTCTAGATGCTAATTATACTTACGATGGGATGTATGGCGGAGCTGGCCTTGGTAACACCTTTAATCCAACGCGCTCATTAACCAATGTTGAGTCGGTCGAAGTATTAAAGGGGCCAGCAACAGGCTTGTATGGTATTGGCAGCGCTGGTGGTGTAATTAACTTAATTGAAAAAAAACCTGAATTTGAAGAAAAGCATAAAGTAGCCATAGAGCTTGGTCAGTGGGATAGCTACTCTTTTGCCGTTGATAGCACCAATGCAATTACCGATGACTTAGCATACCGCGTGATGGCTAAAACAGCATCAAGTGATGGTTTTCGTGATTTAAAAGAAGACCGAGACGAAATATATACATCACTTAAATACATTTTGAGTGATCAACAAGACGTTATGGTATCTGCTGCATACATTAAAGACTCAATAGCGGTGGACTCTATTGGTCACCCTATTCGAATTTATAATGCAGACTCTGCTAATGGTTTAACAGCCTCACAAGTAACAGGATCTGATTTAGTTAACGATCCTACGGGTAGTGGTTTACAGCTTAGTGAATCTCAGCGCAATGAACTGGCAAACTCGTTGTCAGATAACGACGGATTAACACCTTATCAATTTGGAACTAACGGAATTATTTCGCCAATGGCTGATGATAACAAAGGTGAAGAGTTGCGCTTGAAGCTTACTCATAATTACTTTATTACTGACGACTTATTTTTAAATCAACAGTTACAATATCGTAATTACACATCAAGTTTCGCACGTCAAACGGGGGCTTATAACTATGTTTATTGGAATCGTCGTGGTGTTATTAATCAAGATCCACGTTCACCGCTAGTCGTTGACGATGTGCTTTACCCTTTTGCTGCTCGTCGCCAAGAATACCGCCAAGTTGAGGCTGATGAAAAGTCATGGCAGTACTTTTTAGATTTGCGTTACGATTTTATGTTGGGTGATATTGATAACGAACTTTTGGCTAATGCTAATTATGAAGATCGCCATATTCGTTTTAAACAATATTCTATATGGGATAAAGATTACGTTATTACAGATACAAACAACGAAGTAACATATCAAGGTTCCCTACCCTATATATTTGATATACGAGATCCCAATTGGCCAGCAGGTAATTTTTACGATTACGATCCTCTTAAAACCAGTGACTACAATAAAAAAGTAAAGGCCTGGGGTTTGGGCCTCCAACATGTTGCCTATATTAATGAGCAATTAACAACACGCGTAGGTGTTGCTTATAACCGCATTAAACAAAGTTATGAACATTTTGGTGTAGATGAGCGTTATAGCGCAAGCCGAGCAGAACCAACACCAGAGGCTGACACTTCAGACAGTGGTTTAACGTATAATTTAGGCGCAACATATCAACCCACTGAAAACTTTTCTATATTTGTTAATCACGCTAAAGGCCGCACTGCATATAGTGTATTAGGGTCTATTGCTGGTAACGAAGCGGATAGAGAAGACTCAGAATCAATGAGCAACGACTTAGGATTTAGATATAAAGCGTTTGACGACCAACTACTTGCCTCTTTCGTTGTTTTTGAAAGTGCGCGAACCAACCTAGAGTACAGCAATCCACTTTATGAAGCGGGCGTTTCGGAACCAGATGTAGTTAAAAGCTTTTATGATGGGGAAGAAAAGACAAAAGGGGTTGAGCTTGATTTAAATGCGCATTTAAATGAGCGATGGAAAGTAAATATAAATGGTGTTTATCAAGATGCAAGAAACCAACTAAACCCTAATATAAACAATCACGCTACACGTAAAAAAGGGGTTCCGTATTTAACTGCCAGTACGTGGGTAACTTATTACGCAAATGTTTTTAGTTTGCCTGAAACGCTAAATATAAGTGTAGGTGTAACTTATGTTGATGATAGGAGTACTAGCTCATCAAGTTTTGGTATTCCTGATGGCTATGTACCAAGTTACACGGTTCATGAGGCGGCTGTTTCATACACAACAAACAAGTGGCATATACAACTTAACTTAAACAATATATTCAATAAGCAATATTATTCTAAAGCAATGTTTTTAGGTGGCATGCCGGGTGAAGAGCGTAACGCTAAGCTAAGCTTTAGCTATACACTGTAGTTTGCTCACGTATGAGCGCTTGCATTTGTGAGCGCTTTTTAATCATACGGATAGATTAGCCAAGGGCATTGGACATTGGTTAAGTTTAAGGTTTTACCTTAAGCTGTATTTTAATGAGTCTAATTCCTTGCTATCACTAACCAACATGCTAGCATTTAGTTTCTGAAATTACTGAAAGTTAATGATATGACTTTATCTGAGAAAAACTTTACCTTTGTAATGCATTGCGGCGAAATGGGAAGCCGCTGGGGTTTTAACCGTACTATTGGTCAAATGTGTGGATTACTTATTATCACTAAAAACCCAATGACCGCGAATGAAATTGCCGATTCACTGAGTATTTCACGAGGCAATGTGAGTATGGGCATTAAAGAGCTTCAGTCTTGGCAATTAATTAAAGTTCAGCACATTCCTGGTGACCGTAAAGAGTATTATGCACCCGCAGGCGATATTTGGGATATGGCAAATCGTGTATTTGAAGAGCGTAAAAAACGTGAAATCGATCCAACACTTAGCCTATTGCGCGACAACTTATTAGACGAAGCAAGTAATGAAGAAGAAATCTATGCACAAAAACAAATGGGTGAAATTCACAACTTACTTGAAACAGTGACTAAATGGTCTTCTGAGTTACAACGTTTAACTCCTGAGCAACTCAATAAACTAATGAAACTCGGTTCAGGCATTGGCAAGGTAATAGACCTAAAAGATAAGATTTTTAAAAAAGAATAAAGCCGCACTGTGCGGCTTTATGATTAATTAAATATTATATTTTTGGATAGCCAATTCGATCAGATAAATAACCGACACTCGTTGCAAAATAATACGAGCGGTTCCAATGCATTAACACTTTATAGTTATCGTAGGCTAAAAACATACGGCCGTTAATATCATCAGGCATCACTAACGCAGCACGCACGTTTACATTAGGTAAAGCACTTCCGTCGACTTTTCTCAACCCTAGTGCCTGCCAATCAGCAAGTGAACGCTCTGAATCATCCCAATATTCAAGCCATTGCTTACGCGTTTTAGTACCACGTACTAGGATATATTTGTTATCGAATCCTTCGGGAAGTTTAACTTGACGGCCCCAAGTTAATGAATCGTTCCAGCCCTCTTGCTTTAAATAATTAGCAATAGAAGCAAACGCATCTTCTTTAGTCGTCCAAATATCTTTGCGACCATCGTTGTTATAGTCAACGGCGTAAGCATTAAAAGACGTAGGCATAAATTGAGTTTGCCCCATAGCGCCAGCCCAAGAGCCTTTAAATTTATCTAAGGTAATATGGCCCGATTTTAAAATGTCTAAAGCTGCCCATAATTGGCGTTTATACAGAGCTTCACGGCGGCCATCAAAAGCAAGCGTCACTAATGATGAAATAACATTGTGCCCCCCTTGAATAGTGCCAAAGTTACTTTCAAGCCCCCACAAAGCCACTATAAAACGCGCTTGTACGCCAAATTCTTTAGCTACTTGCTCAAGAATGTCTTTATTCTCTGCATACAGTTTACGAGCACGGTCAATTTTCCATTGTGGAACACGTTTTGGTAAATAGGTTTCAAGTGTTTCTTTAACTTCAGGCTGGTTTTTGTCAGCCGATACTACTTTTTCTTTATAGGTCGCGGTTGCAAACGCACTATCAATTAACGTTGTTTCGTAGCCTTTTGCGATTGCTTCTTTTTTTAAGTTTGTTAAGTAATCTTTAAATTCGGTTTGTGTTTTTGCAACCACTGACGAACTTAAACATAAACCACATAATACAACTGCCAGTTTTTTAATCACGATCGGCTCCATTTTGTTTTCTTAGTTCAGTAAGCAAATTATCTTCCGGTGGTGGAAGCTGTAAATAGTAACCTTGATCGGTTAATGCACCCTTAACAGTCTCTAAATCAGCACTACCTAGGTGTTCACGTTTAGCCAAATTAATAATCATCACATAGTGAGGTTTGCCAAACATAGCCATTAAAGGTTCTGGAACTTTGCTAAAATCATCTCTTTTTTCAACAAATAAGAAGGTATCCGCTTTTTTCTTACTTTTATACACCGCAGTTAACATTATGACCCTATAAATTCTTGCACAACAATGCCGCACACTATACCATGAGAGTAATAATAAGTTAGAAAATTTAGATTAGAAATTTCGATAAACGCCTTATTCAGCCTGTGTTTATCTAATTACAATTTCTTATCATACAATTCAATTGAGCGTGTATGTCGGACCAAATTTTTGAGTTAAAAGGGAATCTTTTTACGTTATCAGTTTTACATCTTTATAGTGCTGATATTAACCTTTTAGCAGAGCAACTCTACGTAAAAATAGCCCAAGCCCCCCGTTTTTTTGAGGGAGCACCTATTGTTGTTAATTTAGAAGAAGTAAAAAGCAGTTCTTTGGACTTTGTTCATTTAAAGTCACTTATAGAGCGAATGAGCTTTAACGCAGTGGGTGTATGCAATGGCTCTGAAGAGCAACATACAAGTGCAAAAAAAGCGGGCTTCTCAGTTTTAAATTACTCGCAAGACGTAAAAGCAGAGCCCGTCGAAAAACAACCAAACACATCAATTGTTGAAAAAAACATTATACTTCCTGCACAAATAATTAACGGCACGGTGCGCTCAGGTCAACAGGTTTATGCAAAAGACCGCGACCTTATTGTACTAGGCGCTGTTAGTCATGGTGCAGAAGTAATAGCAGATGGCAACGTACATATTTATGGAACCCTTCGCGGTCGCGCAATTGCGGGCGCAAAAGGATTAGAAAACGCACATATATTTTGCCAAAAGCTAGAAGCGGAACTTGTTTCCATAAATGGCAACTACTGGATCAGTGACTCTCTACAAGGTGAGTTTTGGGGCAGTGCTGTGCAAATACAACAAAAAAATGAATCATTAGAAATTTCAGCTTTGGTTAAAGGATAAATCTCATGGCAAAAGTAATTGTCGTTACCTCGGGTAAAGGTGGTGTTGGTAAAACAACATCAAGCGCCGCAATAGGCACAGGCTTAGCATTAAAAGGCTACAAAACGGTTATTATCGATTTTGACATCGGTTTACGTAACCTTGATTTAATTATGGGGTGCGAGCGCCGCGTTGTTTATGACTTTGTAAACGTCATAAACGGTGAAGCAAACCTAAACCAAGCACTTATCAAAGACAAACGTGTTGAGAAGTTATTTTTGCTTCCAGCATCGCAAACTCGTGATAAAGACGCACTAACTCGCGATGGTGTAGAACGCGTTTTAAACGAGCTTAAAGAAGATTTTGATTATATTGTATGTGACTCGCCAGCAGGTATTGAAGCAGGTGCGATGATGGCAATGTACTTTGCTGATGAAGCGATTGTAACCACCAATCCAGAAGTCTCATCTGTACGAGATTCTGACCGTATATTAGGTATTTTGCATAGCAAATCTAAACGCGCTGAAGAAGGCCTAGAAAACATCAAAGAGCACTTGCTATTAACACGCTACAACCCTGAGCGTGTAGCTAAAGGTGAAATGCTTTCTGTAGAAGACGTACAAGACATATTAGCAATCGATTTGCTCGGTGTTATTCCTGAGTCACAAGCAGTATTAAGTGCATCAAATTCAGGTCAACCGGTAATATTGGATGGCGAATCAGATGCTGGCCAAGCATATGCTGATGCCATAAACCGCTTACTTGGTGAAACCGTCGATTTTCGCTTCTTAGATGTAGAGAAAAAAGGCATTTTTAAACGGATTTTTGGAGGCTAATGTGTCGTTACTTGACTATTTCCGCTCAGAAAAGAAAAACAGTGCGTCTCTTGCAAAAGAGCGATTGCAAATCATTGTCGCACACGAACGTTCGCAGCGTGGAACACCTGAATACCTACCACAATTAAAACAAGATATTTTGGATGTAATTCGAAAATATGTAAACGTTAATAATGATGCAGTGCAGGTACAATTTGATCAAAATGAAGACGATTTAGCTGTATTAGAGCTAAACGTTACTTTACCTGACGAAGAAAAAAAATAAATGAAGAATGGGCGCACTAAGCGCCCTCTTTATAAATAATAGCAACTGAGAGGTTAACCTTTTAGGTATCCCACTCCTTTAGCGCGTCTTTAATAAAGTTATAACGCCAAGAACTCAGTAAGTCTGGCTTTATATGCGTCTTTTTTTGCTCTTTTGTTAGCTTCCAATTCCAGCTAATCAACTGATTTACTTGCTTTTTAGATGCCATAACATCTTCAGGAATCGCGTTAGCTTTAGCAACTTTGGTTATTTTTTGCTTAATATCTTTTGCTGTTTGTTTGTAATTAGCAAAATCAATTAACCGTTTTAATGCTTGCGGGTGCTCGTCAACAGCAATTGCCTTCGCTTTTTCTATACACTTTAAAATCTCAACCCCTGAGCGATTAACTTCAATCGACTCGACCCCCGGTATTTGACGTAATGCATTTAAACTAGAAGGCCCACGCTTAGCAATTTCAGTCATGTTATGTTCTTTCAACACAAAATTGAGAGCAAGGTTTTTACGTATTGCTTTATTACGGCGCCATATAGCTAGCTCTTTTAATACAGCTAATTCATGTGGCTTTAATTGCCACGCATTTTTTATATCTTTATAGAGCAATTCATCTGGTGTTTGAAACGCTCGCTTATTAGCAATTAATTCACTCTCATCCAAAACAATTTCAAAAAAGCCAGCTTTTTTAATACGATCTATGATCAATTCAAAACACGGTAACAAATGAAATGTATCAGCGGCGGCGTAATCTAGCTGCTTAGTGGTTAAAGGGCGCTGTAGCCAATTAGTACGTGATTCGCTTTTATCTATTTCAATACCAAGTAATGTTTTAACCATAAGGGCAAAGCCCATACAATTACCTTCACCCAATAATTGCAAAGCAAATTGAGTATCAAATAAAGGAGCAGGAACAAACCCAGCATATTTTTGAAATACTTCAATATCTTCAGAAGGTGAATGCAATACTTTTAAAACTGCTGGATCTTTTAATACCTGCCAAAAATCAAATAACGATAATTCAGCTAAGGGATCAATAAGTGCTAGGTGCTCACCGTCAAAAACCTGAATGAGTGCAACTTCTGGATACAAAGTACGACGACGCATAAACTCGGTATCAATAGCTAAAATAGGCTTATTTTGGATCTGCTCAACAAAAGTATTGAGCTGAACTTGTGTTTGAATTAATTGGTATTGCACTTAGTCTCCTACAATAAAAAAGCCGGCTAATGCCGGCTTTTTTATAGTTTTCTAATCTTTCAAGGCTCGTCTGAGTATTTTACCTACGTTAGTTTTAGGTAACTCATCCCTAAACTCAACGAGTTTTGGAACCTTGTAATTAGTTAAATTATCACGACAGTGGTTTATTATATCTTTTTCAGTTAAAGAAGGGTCTTTTTTAACAACAAAAACTTTAACTTGTTCACCACTTACATCGTGAGGAATGCCAACCGCTGCTACTTCAAGCACTCCGTCGTGCATTGCAACAACTTCTTCGATCTCATTTGGGAAAACGTTAAAGCCAGATACTATAATCATGTCTTTTTTGCGGTCTACAATGTAAAAGAAACCTTCATCATCATATGTTGCAATATCGCCTGTAGCAAACCAACCGTCTTTTAAACATTCAGCAGTTGCATCTGGGCGTTTGTAGTAACCAAGCATAACCTGAGGGCCTTTAACACATAATTCGCCAGGCTCACCTTTCGCTGCTTCTTCACCATTCTCAAGCATTAGCTTAATGTCAGTATTTGGTGCAGGTAAACCAATAGAACCGTTATAAGACTGTAAGTCGTACGGACTAATTGTTACAAGCGGTGCACATTCAGTAAGGCCGTAGCCTTCCATCAGTTTTGAGCCCGTCACTTTTTGCCACTTTTCAGCAACAGGACGTTGTACAGCCATACCACCACCTAACGACATTTTTAGGTGGCTAAAATCAAGTTCATCAAAACCTGGTGTGTTTAGTAAACCATTAAATAATGTGTTAACACCCGTGATTGCTGTAAATTTAGTTTGGCTTAATTCTTTTACAAAACCCGGCATATCACGCGGATTAGTAATCAATAAGTTTAAACCACCATATTTCATGAACGTTAAGCAGTTAGCCGTAAGTGCAAAGATATGGTAAAGCGGAAGTGCAGTAACAACCACTTCTGTTCCACGGTTTAGTACCTTATCTAAACAACCAGACACCTGCTCAAGGTTACCCACCATATTACCATGGCTCAACATAGCACCTTTAGATACACCGGTCGTACCGCCTGTGTATTGTAAAAATGCTAGGTCAGATAAATTTAATTCAGGGCGTGTGTAAGCATTTTCGTCAGCGTTTAACAAATCTGAAAATTTAATCGTGTTTGGTAAGTTGTATTTAGGCACCATTTTTTTAACGTGCTTAACAACAAAGTTAACAATGTGCTTTTTAAGGCCACCCACCATGTCACCAACTTGTGTAACCACGATGTGTTTAACGTCTGTTTTACCTAAAGCCTTTTCAAGAGTATCTGCAAAGTTTGCAAGAATGAAAATGGCGCTTGTGTCTGAATCTTTTAACTGATGTTCGAGCTCACGTACAGTGTATAAAGGGTTAACGTTAACTACCACACACCCTGCGCGTAAAATACCTAAAATAGAAATAGGTGTTTGTAATAAGTTAGGCATCATTACGGCAACTTTGTCGCCTTTTTTGAGTCCCAAATCATTTTGAATAT
Source organism: Pseudoalteromonas sp. PSi26 (assembly GCF_054960575.1). Taxonomy (NCBI): domain Bacteria; kingdom Pseudomonadati; phylum Pseudomonadota; class Gammaproteobacteria; order Alteromonadales; family Pseudoalteromonadaceae; genus Pseudoalteromonas; species Pseudoalteromonas sp. PSi26. The sequence continues at coordinate 165,659 of NZ_JBHNYT010000006.1, forward strand.
ACGAGGCAACTTTTTTAGTTGCTGTGTCTATTTCTTCATACGACAACGTTTTACCCATGTTTGTAAATGCAGGTAAATCTTTGTAATCAGAAAAACTTTTTTCGAACACTTCGAGTAACGAGTTGTAATGCTCAGGATCGATTGTTTCAGGCATACCCTCTGGGTAGCGCTTAAGCCAGATTTTTTCCACTCTTAGCCCCTGTTTATAATTCTATTTTTATTAACCTTAATCTAAGTAAGGCGCTTTAACAATTGAGCAAATACTCTAATGCGGGAATAATCCCACATTTAACGTCAATATACAATTAACGTGCACCACTTTGCACCATAAATGCTTGAATGTGTTCATAACATTCTTTGCTACTTTGCATATGGCAATGGTGCCCACCCTCCACATTAATTACACTCAAGTCATTGTAATAATTAATATACTTTTCTAAATTTTGTTTTACAAACACGTAACCTTGGTTACCTAAAATTAATTGGCATGGTGCAATTAATTCTTTTATTGCACCAATACATTGCACTTCATCAAACCTAAAACCTGAATGATTTTTGAGCTTAGGATCGGTTGTTAGTACAAAACCCTTAGAGACTGCTTTAATATTTCGTTCCATCAATAGCGAAATTAGTTCAACATCTAATTCGGTTGTTTTAGATCGAGCCTCGTAAATATCTTTTTTACAGGGATATATTCTTGTTTTTTTATTATGCGTTCTTGCACGATTAAGCACAGCATTTTTTAGTTGCTCCGTAACTTCCTCGCTGGGCGTTGTTACGCAGCCAATACCCTCAATAAAATTCACCGATTTAACCATTTGACTAAAGCAACTGGCGAAAAGACCCGCGACCATAGCTCCCATAGAATGCCCGACTAAATGAACTTTGTCAGCACCAATGGCTTCAATAAATTGATAAACATCATCGATGTAATCAACAAAATAGTAATGTGCGTCATCACTGCGCCACGATGTTAAACCATGTCCAGAAAAATCAATACAGTACCAAGTTTGCTCTGGCTTTTGGCCATCAAGCATGGGCTTAAAACTATTACAATTATCTAACCAACCGTGAAGTGCTATTACTATCTCTTCACCAGAGCCTATTTTTAAACCATGAATATCTAAATTACGTGTTTTAATATTAAATGGCCGCACATAAACCCCTTTTTATTTTTGTAAATTTATAACATACAAGTTGTCAGACCACTAAATTGTTTCACTAAATGTTTGTTATTTTAGTCGCTGAGGCTACAACTGCAACCTAGAAGAATAAATAAAAACCGTCATTTATTCATAATGTTATTTTTAATTTAGCTCGACTATTATGTGTGTATTTTTTGTTATTTGGTGTTTCCTAATAGATATTTTAACGGCTTTACAATAATTTTTACGCACAATAATCAGCTTATATATAGCTAAATCATCATTTGTCGCAATCTATTAATTTATTTATCATAGTTAAGGTATACAATAATTTAGCTATTAATAAAGTACACTCAAAAGGTACATAAAACATGAAAAAACAATTAAGTGTGTTGGCTCTAATGTGCACTGCATCTGGTGCAATGGCCGAAACTGCACCTAAAAATGTAATTTATATGATTGGTGATGGCATGGGGCCTGCTTATACTACTGCTTATCGTTATTTTAAAGATGACCCCACTACAAAGTCTGTTGAGCAAACCGTTTTTGATACCATGCTGACAGGAATGGCGCGTACTTACCCTGACGATCACACAGTTGTAACCGATAGCGCCGCAAGTGCTACAGCGTTGAGCAGCGGGCATAAAAGTTATAATGGTGCAATTGCCGTAGATACTGATAAAAAACCACTTAAAACAATGCTTGAAATCGCTAAACAGCGAGGCATGACTACAGCCCTGTTAGCTACATCACAAATAAACCACGCTACACCAGCAAGCTTTGCCGCTCATAATCAATCACGTAATAATTACGACGAAATTGCTAACGATTATATTGATAATAAAATTGCAGGCAAACTACCCGTTGACCTAATGCTAGGTGGTGGTACTAAATACTTTATTCGAGACGACAGAAATTTAGTTGACGAATTTAAAGCAGCGGGTTACCAGTATGGTGACGACATTCAAAACCTTGATCAAATTACGCAACTTCCAGCTATTGGTTTATATGCTGCTAAAGGTTTACCTTTTGCATTAGACGAAAACCCAACAAGGTTAACTAAGCTTACTTCTAAAGCACTTGACCTTCTAGACAATCAAAATAAAGATGGTTTTTTTGTAATGATTGAAGGTAGCCAAATTGATTGGTGTGGGCACGCAAACGATATAGCCTGTGCCATGGCCGAAATGGATGACTTTGCATCTGCTATCGAAAAAGCTAAAGCGTATGTTGATAAAAATAAAGATACTTTATTAGTTATAACTGCTGATCACTCTACAGGTGGCTTAACATTGGGTGCGCACGGCCAATATAAGTGGGAAGCTGATGTTGTGCATGGCATAAAAGCAACAGCAGGTAAAATTACTCAACAGTTACTTGACTCTGATGATCTAAAATCGGTGTGGAATAAATATACAAATATCGAATTTACCCCTGAAAATAAAATAAAGCTTGAACAAGCTAAATCTATGGGTGACAAAACACTCAACTTAGCCGTTAAAAGTATTATTAGTGACACAAGCTTTACTGGATGGACTACGGGTGGCCATACTGCAGTAGACGTACAAGTTTTTGCTTATGGTAAAGGGAGTGAGCAATTTGTTGGCTCTCAAAATAATACAGATATAGCTGATAAGTTAATACACTTTATAGAACAGTAAAATACGTATAAAGCAAAAAAAACCGAACAATGTTCGGTTTTTTATTAAAGGTTGAATACTTTTAAGCGTAAATATCTACCCCAATTAAATTTTGTACTTCAGCTCTGCGTTCTAAATTTGCAAACTCAGTATAGGTAGAAATGGCTTTGCTATTTTTTGCACTAGGCTGGTCGTAAATTGTTTGGCTGAAGTTATCAGCCTTTGCGCTAGTTTTGAACAATCGATTAGCAAGCTCAACGCCCTCGGCACTGGTTTTTACATAATCAGTATTTGTTTTTTGAGCAGCAGCTTGATCTGCCAAACCTTGTGGTCTTGCAGTTACTCCCTTAGCAGGGATTACTCTACCAGGAATATCACCTGTAAAAAAACCTGATCCAATAGGCAGCGTCATCACGCTTCTCCAACCTTAAACATGACTAAAATTATGATTTAAAAACAATCAATTTGCAAATTAACGCGGTACTGTTTTATTCACGCCCTGGTAACTTTTTCCATGTTACAGTATCACGAACGTACTTTGGTTGGGCATCACTTGCTTGAACGACCTGGCCTGCAATAAATGCGGCATCAACAAAGGCAAGCATAAAACGTGCATCTGGTAATGTTATGTCTGTATTAATAGTGATGTTTTCAAAGTTTGCTAATGCATCAGGGTACGTTTTAAAACCTGTGCCTACTGCAACTGATGCTTCGTTACTCGTTATATACTCATTAGTTAAAAGTTCAGGTTTAATAACACACTCGTTATTAACTAATTCCATTAAACCATTATTTTCTTGATATTGTGCAAAGTAAATTTCACCCATACGCGCATCTATACTTGGAAAAACAAGTGAGCTGTTGTTTTGCTCGTATGCTTGTTGCGCCATAACAGCCAATGTAGAAACACCTACCAATGGTAAATTAGTTGAGTACGCTAACCCTTGAGCTATAGCAACACTAATTCTTACGCCTGTAAAACTACCGGGCCCTTGGCCAAAACCAATAACATCCAGATCTTTTAATTTACAATTTGCTTTGGCCAATAACTCATCAATCAAAGGTAGAATTTTTTGACTATGCTGCTGAGGGCACTCTTCAAAATGATGAAATGTCTCTCCCTTATAATGTAAAACAAGTGATAGTGCTTCTGTTGAAGCATCAAGGGCAAGAATATTACTTTTGATCATTTTATTACTCTAATTAATTTGTTGTAAAAATGTATTAGCGACTTCTAAGCTTCGCGTACGACGCATTGCAGGTAAGCTTTTTAAGAACACTTGACCATATTGGCGTGTTACTAATCTATTATCACATATAACAAGCACGCCTTTATCTTTGCTATCGCGAATTAATCGCCCTACACCTTGCTTTAAGGCAATAACTGCTTGTGGTAATTGGATATGTGCAAATGGGTCTTTTCCCTGCATTTGGCAATCCTGCATTTTAGCTTGCAACAAGGGGTCGTCTGGCGATGCAAAAGGCAATTTATCTATAATAACACAGCTTAATGTACTACCTCTCACATCTACCCCTTCCCAAAATGATGCCGTACCGAGTAGAACTGCATTACCATGGCGGGTAAATTTTTCTAAAATAATCCGCTTAGACATTTGCCCTTGCATATAAACGGGGTAGTCTATTTGCGTTGTGAGCCCCTCTGCAACTAAATGCATCATACGGTAACTTGTAAAAAGCACAAAACAGCGCCCTTGCGCTGATTTTATAAGCTCAAGGGTTAATTTTACAATAGCATGAGGCATATTATCAGCATGCGATTCTGGCAAGTATCTTGGCAAACACAATAATGCTTGGTTTGGGTAATCAAACGGGCTGTCAACCATCATGCTTTGTGCTGGTTTTAGCCCTAAGCTTGCATTAAAGTGGTCAAGCTTATTATCAACCGAAAGCGTTGCAGAGGTAAACACAAATGCAGCACCGGTGTCTTGCATCATTTGTGAAAATTTTGCCGATACATTTAACGGCGTAATATTTATAGTTAAAAAGCGCCGTGTTGTCTCATACCAGTAACTAAAACCAGTTTGTGCTGTATCAAAAACCCGCTCTAATTGACCTTTAAATGCTAAAGCCCGTTCAAACGGGTGTTCTATTTTATCGCTTCTGTCTAAGCATAGTTTTAGTACTTGATAAACAAAGTCCAAATCGCTAATGACACGATGCAGTGCTGCACATATTTGCTTATCGCTAAGCTTTTCTCGCCAATCACCTCTACTGCCATCGACACCAAACTGCAAGCGTAAATCAGCTACACTGGTCTCTAATTTATTTAAGCTTTTACCAAGTTGTAACATATCAGGAATTTCAGCTCGGTATATCGCGCGTAAATCGTTAATTAAATCCACCAGCTTTTTAGTACTTACACTTTCACCAAAATAGTCGCTGGCAATTTCGCTTAGTTGGTGAGCTTCATCAAAAATATAAGCGTCGGCTGTGGGCATCAATTCAGCAAAGCCACTTTCTTTAACAGCCATATCTGCAAAAAATAAGTGATGATTAATAACAACAACGTCAGCTTCAGCAGCAGTTAAACGCGCTTTTCGTATGTAACACTCTTGAAAGTCTGGACACTCTTTACCTAAACAATTATCTGCAGTGGAGTTCACATAAGGTAAAACTTTGGCGTCATCTTCTATACCAATACAATCAGCTAAATCGCCTGATTGTGTTTCACTTGCAAATTTAGCAACCATGGCAAGTTGATGCATAACATCGGGATCGTCTGTAGGCACATGCGCAACATGTTGATTTAGCCTATAAGTACATAAGTAATTAGCGCGACCTTTTAGTAAAGCCGTTTTTTTTGTAGCACTGAGTGCCTTTACTAATTGAGGTAAATCACGATGATACAGTTGCTCTTGCAATGCTTTTGAGCCAGTAGAAATAATTGTTCTACCCTTAGATTTAAGCGCGGGAGCCAAGTAAGCGAACGTTTTGCCCGTACCTGTGCCGGCCTCAACAACGAGTTGGGAACTGTTTTTTAACGCTTGGGCAACTGCAACGGCCATATCAATTTGCGGTTGACGTGGTGTGTAGCCATCAAAAGATAACGCTAAGGGGCCGGTTGCACTAAACAATTGTTTGATAACAGCAATCACATTTTAAAAACAATAGCGCGATTTTACGTAAGGCTGTAACCAAGGGCAAGCAAATCCCCCTCCTAACAAAATATAAAAAATTAAAATTAAGTACTAAAGACTGCAAAAGGAGCAATACATATAAAATATTTACTTACCAATATTTGAAAAATCGAGAGCTAAATGCGGGTAATAGTGATCACAACTTTTGTTAATAAGTGCCGTTGGCATTGCCGCAAATTGCCCATGATCTTTTAAATACTCCATATGCTTTTCGCCGTCAGCAGTAAATTGATGAAATAAAGAGTGGTTAACCCCATCAAATTCTAATGGCTTTATACTAACGAGGTCACATAGCTCTTTATTAAAGGCAGGTGTCGATTTCACCCACTTTCCCTCAATGAACTGTTCTACATAAGCGTGCATTGTAAACACATCATTTTTTAGTAACTTGTCTAACTTAGGTGTACTTAAATGATTACGAACATCTGCCAAACCCAAGCGGGCAGGAATATTAATAGCTCGGCTTAATGCAATTTGTAATGATGCCTTTGGAATACAGTATGCTGCTTTATTGTCTAAGCAATAGTCACTACTAAGTGACATTGCCCCATCTAAAAGTGTAAAAGGATCATATTTAATTCCATCTCTTACAAGATAATAAATTGAAACGGCCTTAGTACGTTCGTCATGGCCTTTAACATTTTTCAACCAGTTATTTATTTCACTGTGCTTTTGATTAAAATAAGCATCATTTTGTATATACTGCTGCAAACTTTTCCCCTTTGTGACTCTTATTTTTATAAATTAATATATTTAAAGTAAATTCACTATAAAATAAAATACTTTAAAACAATAACTTATAAAATAAGCATTATTTAAAGTAGGTTTTAATGTTACTAATACAAAAAGTAAAATAATATGTCTGCACGGGTATTTTTAACAGTCCGATTGGGCCAAGTGAACTATGAAAAATATAGCAATTATTGCCTACGAGGGATGCTGGGCCGTCAGCGTATTATTAGCTAAAGACTTTTTTACCATTGTTTCGTTACTCGACGCGCATTATTCATTACCTCAAGGTTATAACGTAGAAATAATTACGACAGACGGTGCACCTATAACAAGCTCAAGTAACACACTGGTTGTTGCCGATAATTCGCTTTCTGACAAACCGTATGATTTAGTGATTATTCCACCAATTGAGGGCTCTAAATTAAAGAGTATGCCCTCAAGCAGTAAATTAATAATTGAATGGTTAATACCTATAATCAATAGTAGTACGTCTATTCTCAGCTTAAGCACCGGTTCTTATTTTTTAGCCGCCACAGGCGAGTTAAATAAAACAGCCATTGCAACTCATTGGAGTTTGGTTAAACCATTGAGCAAACTATTTCCCGACTGCCAGTTTATTAATCATAAATCGTATTTAAAAATGGGAAATATCTATACAACGGGCTCTTTTGAGGCGGGAATAAGTGTACTACTAGAAATAGTTGCAAAAGACAAAGGCGATCGCTTTTCCCAGCAATGTGCCACACATTTACTAATTTCTGACTCTGGTAAGTTAAATTTTGCTTTACCAAAATATAGTAGCCACAGAGACGAAAAAATTAGTGAAGTGCAAGACTGGATTTATAATCACTCAAGCAGCGTAATCACTATCGTTGAGTTAGCAAAATACTTTAATTCTAGTGAGCGCAATTTAAAGAGGCGATTTACGCAAGCAACCGGTATATCTATAAATAGGTACGTGCAAGAAGTGAGAATAGACAAAGCTAAAAAACTGTTACTGTCTACAGATAAAACCGTAAACGAGATATCAATTAACGTAGGCTACGAAAACAGCAGTTTCTTCACCCGCCTGTTTAAAAAAAGCACAGGGCTAACACCCGCAAAGTGGCGTAAAAATGCATAATAAGTTTTAATTTTTGGGCACTTATGCCCATGTGTCTAAATGCTCAATACCATCGTCATCCTGATTAACGCTCTTTTTCTGGATTGATGGTTGAGTCTCATCACTTAAACCGTTTAGTTTTTTCTTTTTCTGTAATTCTTTCTTTTTTTTGTTTTCAAGTTCTACTTTTTCACTCGCCGCGCTACTTTGCACACCTGCAATATGGAATGCCCCTTTAGTTTCAATTGATAGTCGCGTTATTCTACCCAAATAAGGGATCATTATATCCATTAATACATCCTTAAAGCCAAATTGTGAGGAAAAATCAACCAGTTGATATAATACAAACTTATGCGGTTACATCTATAGTATCGGCAGTTATAAGGTATGCTTTAATTAAGATTAAAAAACACTTGCCATAGTGGTGCAAAATATGTTTATATAATCGCGAAATTTACCAAAAACATATATTTGTTGAGCGTTACGTTAGTAACGAACAGCACAAAGGAAATAAAATGCGCTTAAACCTGACAACAGTACATCATCACCACCATTCACCGGAATAACCTGTCAGGTCTTTCGCTGAGAGGTTATTCCTAAAAGGAACCTCTGGCGATTCAAAACACATTGATTCATTTTCGCCCTGAGGTTCCCCTCGGGGTTTTTAATTTTTAAATTAAAGGAAAATGAATAATGAGTAACACAAATCGTCTACGTATCGCCATCCAAAAAGGCGGTCGCCTGTCTAAAGATTGTCAAGATTTACTAAAGCAACTAGGTGTTAAATTAAACCTACGTGAACAACGCTTAATTGCACACTCAACCAATATGCCAATTGACGTACTTCGTGTGCGCGATGACGATATTCCAGGCTTAGTAATGGACGGTGTTTGTGATTTAGGTATTGTTGGTGAAAACGTACTAGTAGAAGTACAAGCCGAACGTGAACGCCAGGGTGTACCAAGCGAAGTTAGCAAACTAGCAAAACTAGACTTTGGTTACTGCCGCCTTGCACTTGCATGGCCACAAGAGCTTGGCCCACGTGATAAAAGCTGGTTTGAAGGCAAACGTATTGCAACAACCTACCCAGAAATATTAACGCAGTGGTTAAAGCGCGAAGGCATTAATGCAAGCACTGTAATGCTTACAGGCTCAGTAGAAGTAGCCCCACGTGCCGGTCTTTCAGATGCAATTTGTGATTTAGTTTCTACCGGTGCAACGCTTGAAGCGAACGGCTTGATTCAAGGTGATACAATTTTAGAATCAAACGCGTGTTTAATTCAAAATAAAGATCTGCAAGATGAAGACAAACTAGCGCTAATCAATAAGCTTATGCCGCGCCTTCGTGGTGTTAAACAAGCTAAAGAAAGCAAATACATTATGCTACACGCGCCAAAAACTAAACTTGATGAAATTTGCGAAATTTTACCAGGCTCTGGCCAACCTACTCTACTTGCACTTGCTGGTAACGAAGAGTACGTAGCGCTTCACATGGTAAGCAGCGAAACATTATTTTGGGAAACAATGGAGCAACTTAAAGCCCTAGGCGCTAACTCTATTTTAGTAATGCCAATTGAAAAAATGATGGAGTAAGTACCATGCTTCGTTGGAATGAGGAATCTTCACAAGTACAAGCAGCGGCGCTAATGCGCCCTGCGGTTTCTGCCAGCGCAAAGGTTGAAGCTATATGCCAAACAATTATGAGCGATGTGAAAGAGCAAGGTGATAAAGCCTTACTTGATATGGCTAAACAGTTTGATAATAGAGCTAACCCTCGTTTACGTGTACCGCTTGATGAAATAAACGCATCAGAGCAAGCACTAAGCGCAGAGCTTAAATACGCAATTGACACCGCTTATGCAAATGTTAAACGTTTTCACGAAGCGCAATTGCCTAAAGATATTAAGTTATCAACCCAACCTGGCGTTGAATGTGAACTGAAATATCAGGCCATCGAAGCTGTGGGTATTTATGTACCTGGTGGCAGTGCTCCACTGCCATCATCGGTTATTATGCAAGGTGTACTTGCACAATTAAGTGGTGCTAAAACCGTCGTACTTGCAACCCCTGTGCAAGGAGATGAAAGCATTAACCCTGCAATATTATATGCAGCTAAGTTATGTGGCATTACAACTTTAATTGAAAGTGGTGGCGCAGGTGCTATAGCTGCAATGGCCTACGGCACCGAATCAGTGCCTAAAGTGAACAAAATTTTTGGCCCAGGTAATAGCTTTGTAACGATGGCCAAACAGCTTGTTGCGCAAACAATCCCTGGAATGGCAATCGATATGCCAGCAGGCCCATCTGAAGTATTAGTAATTGCAGATGAGCGTGCAAATCCAGAATTTATAGCCGCAGATTTACTCTCGCAAGCCGAGCACGGCGCAGACTCACAAGTTATTTTATTGTGTAACAGCGAAAGTATCATTGAGCAAACGCAGCAGGCGCTTACACGTCAGCTTGCTAACTTAAGCCGCAAAGATACAGCCGAGCAAGCTCTGGCTAATTCATCACTTATTTTAGTGGACTCTGTTGAGCAAGCATTTGACGTATCAGCGCAATATGGCCCTGAGCACTTAATTTTGCAATTAGCAGATTCAACACCTTACTTAGATAAAGTAAAAAATGCAGGCTCGGTATTTGTTGGCGACTACACGCCAGAATCAGCGGGCGATTACGCATCGGGTACTAACCACGTGTTACCTACCTACGGTTACAGTGCAACCTATTCAAGCTTAAACTTGCTTGATTTTTTCCGCACTTACACAGTACAAACTATAAGTAAAAGTGGATTAACACAGCTTTCAAAAGCTATTTTACCACTAGCAGATGCAGAAGGCCTTGATGCACACGCAAATGCGGTTTCAATTCGTTTAGAGGCAATTAAAAATGAGCAATGAGAGCGCACAAGCGACAAGCTTATTACCACAAAATATTGCAGCTCTTGCTGCCTATAGCTCTGCTAAAAGTGAAAAGCTAACCGGTACGACGTGGTTAAATGCCAATGAAAGCCCGTACGCTAAAAATATTGAACTGAGTATTGAAGATTTAAATCGCTACCCAGATCCACAACCGCAACTGGTTATTGACCGTTATGCTGCGTATACAGAGCTTGAAAGCGAAAACGTATTAATGACGCGCGGCGCCGATGAAGGCATTGAGCTTTTAGTACGCACCTACTGCGAACCTGCAAAAGACAGCATTGCGTTATTTTTGCCAACTTACGGTATGTACAAAGTAACCGCTGATACGCACAACGTTGCAATCAATGGCTTAACCCAAACGCTATTACTTGATGGCAGTGTTGATGAAATAGTTGAGGCAGTGGGCAGCTCAAAACTTGTGTTTATTTGTAATCCAAATAACCCAACAGGTAGCCTAACACCGCTTAATAAAGTAAAAGCAATTGCAACAGCGCTTGCGGGAAAAGCACTAGTCATTGTTGATGAAGCCTATATTGAATTTTGCCCAGAGCAAAGCGCCACAGCACTTATAAACGAATATAGTAATGTAGTGGTACTGCGCACTTTATCTAAAGCGTTTGCGCTTGCAGGGTTAAGAACCGGCTTTACACTTGCACAAGAAAGTGTGCTTGCACCTATTCGTAAAGTGATTGCGCCGTATCCGGTATCGGGTGTAGTAGCAAGTATTGCAGCACAAGCCATAGCGCCTGATGCAATTACATCAATGCGCCGCCAAGTGACTATTTTAAATAGTTTAAAAGCTAAACTTGTACAGTGGTTAAACGCATCCCCCACTGCATTAAAAATTCTCACTGGTGAAGGTAACTTTGTTACCTTAAAATTAGCCGACAAAAACTACTTTAAAGTAGCACTTGAACAAGGCTTAGTGATGCGCGCATTTACCCTGTACGGTGAAGACGATTGGCTTCGTATCTCAATTGGTAATGAGCAAGAACTTGAGCAAGTAAAAATTTGGTTAGATGGCCTTGATAAGCCAGCAACCTCAACTCTTTTATCAGGACAAGAAGTATCATGAGTAACCCCTATTTATTTATTGACCGTGACGGCACCATAATTGAAGAGCCAATCACCGACAAACAGGTAGACAGCCTAGAAAAATTAGCGTTTTTACCTGGTGTTATCCCGGCTTTATTACAGTTACAAGCCGCAGGATACCGCTTAGTAATGGTATCGAATCAAGATGGCTTAGGCACAGACAGCTTCCCTACGGCTGACTTTGATATAGCACAAGATAAAATGATGGACATACTGCAAAGCCAAGGCATTAGCTTTGATGAAGTATTGATTTGTCCACACTTTGACGAACAAAACTGTGATTGCCGTAAACCTAAAACAGGCTTACTTACCGAGCTTATGCGCTCAGGCAAAGTTGATTTAGCACGTTCATACGTGATTGGTGATCGCCAGACCGATATTGGCCTTGCTCAAAACTTATGTTGTGAAGGCATTTTGTATGATGGCAGCTGGCCTGCCATTGTTACAAAGCTTACAACTGCCAACCGCGAAGGCCGTGTTACGCGTAACACCAAAGAAACCCAAATTGATGTAGCCATAAACCTAGATCAAACTAAAAACGGTAGCATTGAAACCGGCCTTGGCTTTTTTGATCATATGCTTGATCAAATTCGCACCCACGCCAACATTGGTTTAAACATTAAAGCGAAAGGCGATTTACACATAGACGAGCACCACCTTGTTGAAGACATAGGTATTGCCCTAGGTGTTGCGCTTAAACAAGCGCTGGGTACTAAATCGCAAATAGCGCGCTATGGTTTTGCGCTACCTATGGATGAGTGTAAAGCTGAAGCACAAATTGATTTATCGGGCCGCGCTTCATTTGTATTAAACGCTAACTTTAGCCGCGAAAAAGCCGGCGATTTAGACGTACAAATGGTTGAGCACTTTTTCAAAAGCTTAAGCGATAATGCCGCTATTAGCCTTATTTTATCGGTGAGCGACGGTAACTGTCACCACCAAGTAGAAGGCTTATTTAAAGCGTTTTCACGCGCCCTTCGTATGGCGGTAGCACAAGACACGACCCAACAAACAGCCAGCTCTAAGGGATGTTTATGATTGCCATAATTAATACCGGATGTGCCAATATAAATTCAGTTCGTTTTGCCTTTGAACGTTTAGGTCAAACGCCAACAGTCATTACCTCGCCAGAGCAATTAGCCGGCTTTGAGCGTGCCATATTACCAGGCGTTGGTCATGCATCAGTTGCCATGAAGCGTTTAGTAGATAATGGCTGGAAACAAGCCATAAACGAATACCAGCGCCCACTTATGGGTATTTGCTTAGGTATGCAGTTACTGTGCGAAAGCACCGAAGAAGGTAACGTACAATGCTTAGGTAAAATACCAGGCCAAGTAAAAGCTCTTGATGTTGGCAATTTAACATCGCCGCATATGGGTTGGAATAACTTAAGCGTAAATAAAGAGCATGCACTTACCAAAGGCTTAACACAAGACGAGCAAGTGTACTTTGTACATAGCTTTGCGCACACCGTAAACGATGCAACACTTGTAAGCGGCGAATACGGCCAAACCTTTTCAGCCATAGTTGCAAAAGACAACTACGCTGGCATGCAGTTTCACCCAGAGCGCAGTGCAAAAGTAGGCACACGTTTATTACAAAATTTTGTTGATTGGCAGTTATAAACAGCCCATTAACCAACAATAAAGAGATTATTTGTGATTATTCCAGCATTAGACGTATTACAAAATCAAATTGTTCGTTTATACCAAGGTAAGTACGACACCGCTCAGTTTTATCCTTTTGAGCTTGGCGCACGGTTAAAAGAATACGCCGACAGCGGCGCAGGTAAATTGCACCTTGTAGATTTAGAAGGTGCACGCGATCCAAGTAAAAAACAGTGGCAACATATTCAAGCTGCAACTAAAGCGCTTAACGTACCGTATCAAGTGGGCGGCGGTATTCGCTCAGAGCAAGATGTAAGCGATTGGCTAAAAGCCGGTGCTAACCAAGTTGTTATTGGTTCTATGGCGGTAGAAAAACGCGAGCAAGTAAAAGCCTGGATTGAACAATTTGGCGCAGAGCACTTTGTTATTGCCCTTGATGTAAATAAAACAGCCACGGGCTGGGCACCTGCTACCCATGGTTGGTTAAGTGAATCTGAGTTTGGTCTACTTGAACTTGTAGATTTTTATGTAAGCTTGGGCGTTATTGATTTTTTATGTACGGACATCAGTAAAGATGGCACCATGACTGGCCCATCGTTTGAGCTTTACGAAGATTTAACTCGCCATAACAGCAGCATTAAAGTGCAAGCTTCGGGCGGCGTAAGCTCACTTGATGACATTAAAAAGCTTAAAGAGCTGGGCGTAGGTGGCGTTATTTTAGGTAAGTCACTACTTGATGGCGCATTTAGTGTTGAGGAGGCGTTGGCATGTTATCAAAACGCATAATTCCGTGTTTAGATGTTAAAGACGGCCAAGTAGTAAAAGGCGTTAAATTTAAAGGCCATGAAGTTGTTGGTGATATTTTAACAATGGCAAAAGCCTACAGCGATGCTGGTGCCGATGAACTGGTTTTTTACGAAATCAGCGCAAGTGTTGAAAAACGCCTACTTGATGTAAATTGGGTAGAGAGCATAGCCCGCCACATCGATATTCCATTTTGCGTGGCTGGCGGTATTAAATCGGTAGCCGATGCAGCACGTGTACTAGAGCGTGGCGCTGACAAAATCAGTATTAACAGCCCTGCTATTGCCCGCCCTGAGCTTATAAAAGAGCTACACGATGAATTTGGTAAGCAATGTGTTGTTGTAGGTATTGATAGCTTTTACGATGAAGTGACCGGCGAGTATTTAGTGTATCAATTAACCGGCGATCCTAATGCATCAAGCCGTACACGTTACAAAACCGAGGAATGGGTTAAACGCGTACAAGACTTAGGCGCAGGCGAAATTGTTTTAAACTGTATGAACCAAGATGGCGTACGTAACGGTTACGACAATGAGCAGTTAAGTAAAATGCGCGCATTATGTAATATTCCTTTAATCGCATCAGGCGGTGCAGGCAGTATGCAAGATTTTGTTGATGTATTTAAACAAAGCGAAGTCGATGGGGCATTAGCAGCAAGCGTTTTTCACAAAAATGTGATTAACATTGGCGAATTAAAACAATTTTTAACTGATAACCAAGTGGCAGCAAGACTATGCAAGTAACACAACAAAACCAAACTCAAGTAGATTTTGCTAAAAGCGAAATGATCCCTGCGATTGTTCAAGATGCTCGCTCTGGTGTTATTTTAATGCAAGGCTTCATGAACAGCGAAGCACTAAAGGTAACGCTTGAAAGTAACAAGGTAACCTTTTACTCGCGTTCAAAGTCACGTTTATGGACCAAAGGTGAGTCATCGGAAAACTACTTAAACGTAGTATCAGTACATACCGATTGTGACTAC
The DNA here is from genome assembly GCF_054960575.1 of Pseudoalteromonas sp. PSi26. Lineage (NCBI taxonomy): Bacteria > Pseudomonadati > Pseudomonadota > Gammaproteobacteria > Alteromonadales > Pseudoalteromonadaceae > Pseudoalteromonas > Pseudoalteromonas sp. PSi26. The sequence continues at coordinate 180,848 of NZ_JBHNYT010000006.1, forward strand.
GACTCAATTTTAGTACTGGCTAATCCAGAAGGCCCAACATGTCACTTAGGCACACAAAGCTGCTTTGGTGATGATGCAAAACCTAGCCTAAGCTTTTTAGCGCAATTAGAAGATGTGATTGTTGAGCGTAAAAACGACGACCCAGCAAAAAGCTACACCGCTTCATTATTTGCTAAAGACTTAAGCCGTAGCTGTCAAAAAGTGGGCGAAGAAGGTGTAGAAGTAGCGCTTGCCGCAATGAAACACGATAACGATGAGCTTACTAACGAATCGGCTGATTTAATTTATCATCTTACTGTATTATTACAACGCCAAGGCTTAGCCCTAGAAGACGTTGTAAAATGCCTGCAAGGTCGCCATAAATAACGCGTGCTAAAGTAAGTTAAAAAGAGGCTCATATTTTATGGGCCTTTTTATTTTCCCTTTTAGTTGAATAAATGATGTGTGTTATAGTGCATGACTCAATTTATCGGTTACTGTGAACTATGAAAAACTATATTACCCTTCTTATTATCGTGTGTATTTTAGCGGGCTGTACAAGCAAAACTAATCAGACTACAACCAAAGCTACTACAACGAATCAGTCTGTAAAAACCACAGTCACATCAGATGAATGTAGCAGCATAAATAAACTAATAAATGGTTATGAGTTTGGTTTTAATTCAATCAAAACAGATAAAGTGAATAACCCGTTTTCAAACCAATGGCGCACTAATACTCATATCATTGGATCTGCCTGTACAATTACTTTAAATAAGTCTGATCAAGTAAGTTACCAATGCCAAACACCTGTTAAAGCGCAAACGCATGCAGTAAATTCGCATCAAACACTTGCTGAACAGTTACGCCAATGCCTATCAAAAACAGGTTGGTTTGAAAGCCAAAAAGAAACAGCCAGTTCAATTTACAGCACCTTTGTACTTGATACTAAAAATCCGGTTATTACACTGTCTACAAATCAAGAAGGTAATGGGTTTTCTACTCGCTTTGAAATTGCTCCACCGTTAGGATTTTAAAAATGCGAAAAACGAATAAAAAAACATCTAAATTAAAAAGCGACTGTTTAGGCATATGTGAACGTCGCAGCGGTTATTGCACTGGGTGCGGTCGAACTAATGAAGAAATATTTGATTGGATCATTCTCTCTCAAGAAGAAAAAAACGCCATTTTAGCACAGCCGCGAGCTGACTTAAAAAATCCATAAATTTGCCACTTGCGTGTAATAGCCCCCCTTTAGTATTACTAAAAACGGTAGGGGGTGAACATCATGGCAGCATTATTTGTAATAAACTTAGCGCGCTCCACGCAGCGACTCGCAAATACTCAAACGCAACTGGCACGTGTTAACTTGTCATTTGAACGGATTGATGCCGTAGATGGCGCACAATTAAGTACACACCAAAAGTTCCTACATTACAGCCCGCAATTGAATAAACAGCAGTATCACTATCCGCTAAGCAATGGCCAAATTGGCTGCTATTTAAGCCACCGTAAAGCATGGCAAAAAATAGTTGATGAAAAACTAGATTACGCGATTGTGCTCGAGGATGACTTTTATATTGATGAGAGCATTCATAATGCGATAAAAAATATTGAGCAGTTAAACCAGCCCTGGCAGCTTATTAAACTCGCCGCATATGAAAACCGCACTCGCCCTATTGCCTATCAGCAAAACCTAAATAACCACCAGCGATTAGTCATACATAAAAAGCTAATGACCGGCTGCTGTGCTACAGCAATAAGCTATGAAGGGGCTAAGCAATTACTTAAAGCCACAGCTCAATTTGGCCGCCCTGTAGATTGCGACTTACAACATATTTGGGAAACCCACGTAAATGGTTTTTCGCTTATGCCATACCCTGTTTCGCAAAATACCGACATACAGAGCGATATTGCAAGCTGCGCTACTAAAACCAAGGTCAAAAAAGCTTTTTTGAGGCGTAAAGCACAGCAAATTAAGAGCTGTATTTTTAATAAGGTTTATACAAGCGCCTTTGTAAAAAAAATTAAACATAATGAAAAAGGAGCCTCAAAGGCTCCAAGTTTAATTACTCAACGCTTATAACATCCTTAAAAGTTGAGAACCTGGTATGCCAGTTTGCGGTAATAACGCAGGGGTAACTGCAAATACTTCTGGGATTTTACTACTGATTTCGTTCATCTTTTTGCGGTTATTTTGTTTATCATAAACATAGTATTTAAGGATATTTCCGTATACATCATCTTTTGCATCAACCTGCTCTAGAGTTTTTAAAGCCTTATCGTAATCAGCAAGGTAAATATATGCCAGTGCTAAGTTATCAGCAGATCCAACATGTAGTTTCCCTCCAAGCTGTTTTGATAAATCTTCAAGCTCTACAACTGCAAGCTCATAACGCCCTAGTTGTATATACGCGGTTGCTAGTGAATTTTTTAAAAAGTAAGGCGGGTTACTACCAGGCTCATACCATTTTTCGTAAGCACTCAGTATATCTTCATATTGCTCGAGTTTAGAGTAAACGTGATTTAGCAGCCTAAAGCTTTGTAGTTTGATTTCACCTTCTTCAAAACCAGCAAGTTTATCTCTATTTAAGTGCCATTGTTGAATGCCTTGCGCAGCTTGGGTTAACAGTTCAGAGTTATCACTTTTTGCCCCTGCTGCACTTTTAAGAAGTTGTGCAAGTTGTTGATTATAAGCTTCACTTTTTACAGGTACCTGAGAAGTTTTACTACTTTGCTGTTTACTACTCGTATTACCATCTACAATTTGCGCTGCAGCTAAAGCACTAAAAGACATTGCCGCCGCAACCATAACCAAATATTTACTTTTCATTGTTTTTTCCTTGTTTAACATTTTGATCCTCTGAATATTAAAACTCTTAGAATGAGCAATATTCAAAAGTGGGGGGGTAAAAAAGTTAGGCGAGCTTTTAGCACTTTGCTCTTGTAGCAATAAACTAGCTAAATCCAATTGGTATTTACCTTTTAGTTTTTGCATACACAACTCATCACAGCTAAGTTCGAGTTGCTCTCTTGCTAAACCTGTTAACTTTAAGCAAATAGGGTTCCACCAAAAAACGCTTTCTATAAAACTAATAAGCCACGTCCAATAAATATCACCTTGTTGTAAATGGGTTACCTCGTGCTGAATGACTGAATCTAATTCTTCACGATTTACCATCGTCGACTCTAACCAAATAACAGGCTTTATTAATCCTGTAGCAAAAGCTGGCTCTGTATGGGTTGTTAGTCTAATTGAATACTGATTATTGATGTGTTTAAGTTCAGGACTAGGCTTTGAGTTAATGTATAAATTTTTTATAAGCTTTACATATAATCCCATGCGTAATAAAAACAATCCAAAACCAGCTAAAACTAAAACCGTAAAAACAATACTTAGTGATGGCAATAAGTCCCATATACTCATATCGCTTTGTAATTCATCCTTAATTGCTACTTGTTCAGCGTTTGGTATTAATGCTTTAACATCGGGAATCAATTGCGTCACGTTGAATGTGTAACGATTTGCCCCTTCAAATAACGGTAGCTGGGAAAAGTACTGCCAAGGGATAAACCAACATGCCAAGGCAATCATTAAAATGTAAAAATTTAATCGTGCAGGGGCATTTTTTAATCCTTTTACTGTAAGTAAAATGCATAAGCTAATTAGCGTGCAAGTTAGTAAATAATCCGTGATTACCCTCTCCTTTAATCTAACTTCTTATTTTTTAAAAGCGTTTGTAAGTATTCTATATCTTCATCATTTAGCTTTTCTTCTTTGATAAAGTAGGCAATTAAACTACGAGAATTACCTTTAAAAAATCGTTGCATAAAACTAGGTATAGCTTGCTCCGATAACGCGTCTTGAGTCACGATTGTTCTAAAAACAATGGCTCGCCCTTCATGTCCACAGCGCTCAATCGCTCCTTTTTGCTCTAGCCTATCAACAATGGTTTTAACCGTTGTATAAGCTACTTGTTTATCTTTTTGCTTATCAGCTAAAAGCACTTTATGTAGTTGACTCGCAGTACAGGGTTCTTCCTGCCAAAGCAGCTGCATAATATCCATTTCAAAATCACTAAGTTTCATTGTCGCTCCTATTACTACACTTGTAGTGGCACTGTTACAAATGTAGTAGTAAGAAATCTTAGTGTCAATACAAAATTGACATATGAATAAAAAATAAACGGTAGAAATATATAAGACTTAGGGAGGATTCAGAATAGACCCATACAAAACAAGGGGTAGAAATTATTAATTGATTTTATAAAAACATAAAAAGCGAGAGTGTATTTTCAACTAACGCTTTTTATGCTTTAAAGTTTTTTATGAAAGGTAGTGAGGTAATTATGCTTTATCGAGCGCTTGGCTTACATCCGCAATTATGTCAGCAATGTTTTCAATACCGACCGATAGGCGAATTAAATCGCGGCTCACACCTGCGCTTGCAAGTTCTTCATCATTTAATTGACGGTGCGTGGTTGATGCTGGATGACAAGCCAGCGATTTAGCATCGCCAATATTAACTAAACGCAGGATCATATTAAGCGCATCAATAAAGCGTGTGCCTGCTTCAAGGCCGCCCGCGATACCAAAGCTTAAAATGCCTGAGGCTTTACCACTGGTGATTTTTTGGCTCATTGTATTATATGGGCTTGATGTTAAACCAGCGTAGTTAACCCAAAGAACTTTAGGATGATTTTCTAAATATTCAGCCAGTTGCTGCGCGTTTTCGCAGTGGCGGTCCATTCGTAAGCCTAAGGTTTCTAAGCCAATTAAAATGTCAGATGCATTTTTGGGCGCAAGTGCTGCACCGGTATTTCTCAGTGGCACTACTCTACAACGGCCTATAAAGGCTGCTTCTGCAAAGGCATCGGTATAGACCACATTGTGATACGACGGATCGGGCTCATTCATCATTGCAAAGCGTGTGGCATTGGCTTTCCAATCAAATTTACCTGAATCAACAATCATACCGCCAATAGCTGTACCGTGTCCGTTTATATACTTTGTCAGTGAATGAACCACTATATCAGCGCCTAGCTCAAATGGGCGGCATAAATACGGGGTCGCCACAGTATTATCAACAATAAGCGGCACACCTTTACTATGAGCAATCTTAGCTAAACGCTCAATATCAACAATATTACCTGCAGGGTTACCAATTGACTCACAAAAAACAGCACGGGTCTTGTCGTCAATCGCGTCTTCAAAGGCGCTAAAATCATCAGCTTTAACCATGCGTGCTTCAATACCTTGGCGGGGTAATGTATGGGCAAATAAATTATACGTACCGCCATATACTTGGCTGGTGCTGACAATATTAGTGCCTACTTCACACAAGCATTGAATCGCATAGGTAATAGCTGCCATGCCCGAGGCTACCGCTAGCGCGCCAATGCCCCCTTCCATTGCAGCAATACGCTGTTCAAGCACGGCATTGGTTGGGTTCATTATGCGGGTGTAAATATTTCCGGGTACTTTTAAATCGAATAAATCAGCACCGTGTTGCGTGTTATCAAACGTGTAAGATGAAGTATTATAAATAGGCACTGCTGCTGATTTCGTGGTTTCTTCAGACTCGTAACCATGGTGCAATGCTAATGACTCTAATTTCATAATTAATTCCTTTGGTAAATTATTAAAACATACCACTTAAGGGTAATTAAATGCACGAGAAAATATAAATTAACAATAAAGGAATAATATAATCTTTTAATCTGAAAATTAAGATTAAACTAGTTGATTTGATTTTATAGCTCCTACTAACTCATACTAGTGTATGCACCAAACTTGTTAATTCTTATTGTCTATTAAATTGTCACCTCAAAACATAGCAGACGCTGAATGTGTAGTGCAGATTTAACTCGACCGATTAAAGAGCGATGGCACAGTCAAAACCCAACAAATACGCGTTCATGCTGCTATATGGAAGTAATAAATTAAACGAAGCCTTAAATCGATTTATCCTTGAATTAGAAAATCATTTAAAAAATGTTATTTAAACACGGTAGTTACTCCGCACCCGTTACAAGGTTTACTGAATGTTAACTATAAAAACGTATCGAAAAATCAATGAGGTCCTGCCCAGGTATTGGTTTACTAAAATAATATCCTTGAGCTAGATCGCAACCAAGTTCTTTTAATATTGTGAGTTGTTCTTGAGTTTCAACTCCTTCTGCAACCACTCTTAACCCTAAACCATGAGACATGGCGATTGTTGCTTCTACTAAACTGTAATCCTCATTGTTTTCAGTAATCCCCCCAATAAAACCACGATCTATTTTTAATACATTAAACGGGTATTGCCTTAAGTAGCTCAGTGATGAATAACCCGTCCCAAAATCATCCATGGATAGAATAACCCCTAAATTTGTGATGTTGGTTAAAGTTTCAGTAATGGTAGATTCTCCAGTCATTAACACTCCTTCTGTAATTTCAAGCTCAAGGTTTTTAGGCTCAATATTCGCATTTAATAACGATGTTTTAATAAAGTTAAATAGACTTAAATCTTTAAATTGACTTGGAGATAAATTTACAGCGATAGTAAAGTCTTTATTTAACTTTTCTACGTTTTTCCATCGTTTGAGTAAGTGAAGTGATTCTTTAATAACAAACTCACCAATAGAAATAATTACGCCTGTTTTTTCTGCAATAGGGATAAACTCATCTGGTGCCACACTGCCAAGTACAGGGTTTAGCCACCTGAGTAATGCTTCTGCACCTATAATTTCGTTCTTTTTAACATCAAATTGCGGTTGATAATAAAGAATGAATTCATTGCGCTGCAATGCACCTCGCATTTGCTCTTCTATTGTTAAGCGTCGTTGGATTACAGTATTCATTTGTTTAGTAAAAAACGAGTATGTATTTCGGCCTAGAGCTTTGGCTTGATACATTGCCGTGTCGGCGTTTCTTAATAAGTCAGACACAGATTTGCCGTTATCTGGAAAAATTGCTATCCCAATGCTAATTGTTAACATTAACTCTCGCCCCTCAATTGTGAAAGGTTCTCGAAAATTTTGCAGGAGTTTTTCGGCAATACCCACAGCATTTTGTTGAGTGGAAATTCCTTTTGATAAAATAATGAACTCGTCGCCACCTAAGCGACCAATTGTGTCAGCTTTTCTTAATGCCCTTTGTAAACGATTGGCTGTTTCGATTAAAACTTTATCGCCAGCTTCATGACCTAGTGAATCGTTAATTTTTTTAAAATCATCTAAATCTAAGAAAAATACCGCTGCTTTTTCATCATTACGAGTCGCCTCAACTGTTAGCTGTGATAAACGGTCAAGAGCGAGTAAACGGTTTGGTAATTGTGTAAGGCTATCAAAATAAGCTTGTTTTCGTATTAATTGTTCTGATTGGTGTTGTTCGGTTATATCTCGAATAATTATCATTATTTGGTCGTATTTTAAAACTTTGTTAATTCTTGCTTCAAAATACACCTGCCCTTGAGGAACGGGCAGCTCATATTTAAACGTTACAATTTCATCTTGTTCAATTGCTTTTTCTATGTGAACTTCAAACTTTTTAGCAACACTCTTCGGTAAAATATCAAGCATATTATTACCAACAAATTGGTCAGGAGAAACATAGAGAGCTTCTCGATTATTAGCATGGTAATCAATAATTTTTCCGTTGTAATCCATTAAAAAAAGCAAGTCTGGGATTGCCTCAAAAATGGTTTTTAGCATTTGTTCTTTAAATGTGGCAATAGCTTGTGCTCTTTTTACATCCGACAAATCAATATCTATGCAATACATTTGCTTGTTTTTAAATTCATTTTCAAACATTGCATGGCTTGAATAAACGTATATGTCAGTTCCATTTTTATGTTTAAGCAAAATTTCTGCAGCAGGAATTGCAACACCTTCATTGATCCACTTTGTATGAGCGTCAACTACCATGTCTCTCATAGGGACTGGAACTATCAGTTCTTCTAGTTTTTTTCCAAGTGCCTCTTCTCGTTTATAGCCATATAGGAGTTCACTTCCTTTGTTCCAATACACAACTCGTCTTTGCTCATCATAACCTTGCACTGAGATTGAATTAACACTTTCAAATAATTGGTGCAATGAATCGTTAGTTACAAACTGTCTAGGTAATTGATTCACAATTGTGTTGGCGGTCATGCTGAGTCTATCTCCTATAAAATTTCCTTATTCTATAATAGAAGTTAATTGTTGAATTTCCATACACATATATTTAAAAAATAAGCTTAGGTTTATTTTTATTTGTTGGAACAATAAAAAAGGAGCCTCAGCTCCTTTTTTACTATTTTTAAATCCTATTTAGTATCATTGGGGTGCTCAACACCCATCCAAGCTTTGAAAAGGGCTTTTTGCTCCTCACTTGCTTGTAAATTAGCCGTTACCTTTTTAGGTTTATCAAACTTTTCAGTTAATACTAATGTGAGGCTTTGTAGTGCATCACGACGAATAAAGTCAATAACCACTTTATCTCCAGGTTTAAACGTCTCAAGGCTAGACTTTAAATCTTTACCAACATGGAGCTTATTAATAGCTACGATTTTATCGTTAGTTGTTAAGCCTGTTTTCCACGCGCTACCACCGCGTTGAACATGCGTTAATGTTAAAAGCTGGCCGGTATTTTTAGCCACTGCGTCTATGCTGGCAATAGCCTTAGCAGCTTTTGGTCGCTCAAAAGTCAAACCAACTTTATTAAGCAACTCGTCAAAATTAATATTTGCAGGTGAGTCAACATGCTCTTCCCACCAATTTGAGTAATCGAGACCTGTCAGGTTTTGTAAAATGCTTAGTACATCTTTTTCATCGAAGCCCGCTGGTAGCTTATGGTTGTTATATAGTGCTTTATGCACATCACGGTAACTTACTTTACCCGCTGTTTTTTCTAGTAGGTCAATATCAAGTACCATTGATAACAATGAGCCTTCTGAATATATATTGGTACTGTAATTACGTCCGTGATCCCCACCTTGGTTAATCCATTTATCAAAACTCGTTTCACTGGCACTTTGAACTTCTCTGCCTGGTGTTTGTAAGTGTCGATTAATGGTTTTTGTTAGCCCTTTAAAAAACTCATCTGTCGTCTCAATGCCTGAACGCACTAATAAATGATCCTCAAAGTAGCTTGTTGAGCCTTCTGCAATCCAAAGTAATTTTGAGTAATTCATATTGGTATAATCATAAGGGACCAATCCACTTGGACGATATGCTTTTACATTCCAAGTGTGAATAAACTCATGAGCTGCTGTGCTTATGAAACCTAAATAATCTTCACGAGAACCAAATCGATCACGAGGCCTTTGAATTATGGTCGAATTTAAATGCTCGGTTGCACCACCAGCGCCAGAAGTTGCATGCACCATAAACACGTAACGCTCATATGGGTAACTATCCCAAATTACATTACCGGTTGTTACTAGCTTTTTAAGATCACGCAGCATTAATTCAACGTCGTAGTTACCCTCTCCCCAAATAACTAATTCGTACTCACGTCCATCAACGTTAAATGAGTGAAGCTGGTTAATACCTGTTTCGATAGGCGAGTCCACAAGCACATCATAATTAGCTGCCTTGAACGAATGAGTAGAATCTAAATTATCCATTCCAGATACTGAACGCCACTGTTTCGGAACATCTAAATTAACCGTTACAGGCTCTTGTCGAAATGATTCGCTAAACATAAAAAAGCCAGAAGCGTCTATAAAAGCGTGGCTATCATCAATATGGCGAGCACGTTTACCAAGCTCGTTTGCATAAACCTGATACCCTACACTTACTTCTGTTGGTGTATCAATGTGAACACGCCATGTGCTGTGATCAATTTTTTCCCACTTTAAAGGATTACCCTCTTTATCTGTTGGGTTAAAGTAACGTACGCCATTGGCAAGATTTAGTATTTCATAACGACCGGTGCGCCAAGAAGGTAATTTAACATCAAGATGGGCTTGTGCTGATTTAGGGAATTGAACGCGCACATCACCAAGATGGTGTTGGGGCTGTTCAATACTCAATGAATAGTTAACATCTGCAAATGCAGATGCAGATAACGCAGCACAAATTGATAAAACTAATAACTTTTTCATAGAAACCTAACTAAGACCTTAATTGTGTTCAAGGTTAACAAGCGAACATTTAAATGTGAATTAAAAGCGATAAACACTCATGTATACGAGTTTGTACGCACTAGGTTAATAAAATTATAGAGTTTTTACCGAGATAACTACACTTAATATAAATTTGTTGTAGACTTAGAATAATAAAATTACAAATCATGGTGGCTTGCCTAGGTGTCAGAAAAATCTACTGCTACAGAGAAAAAACTTAAACAAGCAATTGGTGCGCGCATGGCACTTGAAGACGCGCGAAAACATCAAGTAGACACCCTTTCTATTTTCTCATCTAAATTATCTTTAGCCTGTAAGGGTCTAGATACGGAACTTGATAACAGACTTGCCAACTTTAGAAGCGCATTAAACAAAGGCGTTGGTTTTGACGATTTATCCCCTTTAATCGACGAAACGATAGAGCTGTTAAAAAAACAAGAAGCCATACAACTATCACAGCAACGTGACCTGCAAGAAAGTGTTTTATCTGCTGGCAGACAACTACAAAAAACCAAAGGCTTGCCAGAGGGTACACGCCGCTCGTTAAGAAACTTACTAGATCACGAAATGAGTAACGTCCACTCCACTCATGACTTTATTCCGCTATTAGAAAAATTAATAAGCTTTTATCATCAGGCGTTAAACACAAAGCTACGTGCTGATAGCAATATTAGTTGTGAGGCCACGCCTGCATTAGCACAAAAACTACTTGAACTGGCTAACGACTTAGTTCTTGAAGATGAAGCAAGTGTAGAAATTAAACGTATTAAGAGCATTATATCTGAAAGCGATAATTTAGAATCTTTGCTCGATACGGCCATAAATATAATTACTGTTGTTGTTAAAAATATAAATAAAGAACGAGAGTCAGCGCAAAGCTTTTTATCGTCGCTTAACCAAACAATTGAAGAACTACACAAATCAATAGTCGCTACAAGTAAGCACTCAACCTCAATGGGGGCTGAGTTTGAAAACCTGAATAAAAGTATTAAAAGTAAAATAGAAAGCTTAAACGAAAAAACACAATCTGCGACTTCTATTTCATCATTAAAAGAGCTTGTTGATAATGAATTAAAGTCGTTAACTCAAGACTTTATGGCAAAAGAAAAACTAGAACGCGAAGACAGAGAAATACTTGTATCGAGTTTTAATGAGATTAATGGCCGTATTGGAACGCTTGAAACAAAACTTACAAAATATAAAAAGCGCCTAAACGATCAACGTTTTAAAAGCCTACTAGACGGCTTAACTAAATTACCTAATAGAGCCGCTTTTGACGAACGCTACAATCACGAAATGCATTTATTTAATGTTCAGCAATCAAATGTTACGCTGGTCGTCATCGATGTTGACCACTTTAAGTCAATAAACGATAGATTTGGCCATACAGCTGGCGATATAACGTTGCAAGTTATTGCAAAAGCATTACAAAAGTCGATAAGAAAATCTGATTTTATAGCGCGATATGGCGGTGAAGAATTTGTGCTATTAATGAGCGAAACCACTGTTGATAATGCAGTTGCACCGCTTGAAAAACTCAGAAAAGTTATTAAGAATATCCCGTTTAAATTTAAAGATAAGCAAATTGAAATAACTATCTCCGTAGGCGCTACGCAATTAAAAAAAGGGGATACGCCAATTAAAGCTTTTGATAGAGCTGACGATGCTTTGTATGAAGCCAAAAATACTGGTAGAGACCGCCTTTGTATAAGTAAATAATGCCATACGGTTATAAATAATGTATGACTCAGTAGTAATTTACATAAATAGCAAGGAGTACGCCCATGTTAATACAGTTAAACCCAACTGGTGTATTAGATTTACTATCTCAGTTAGAGGTTGATTTATTAGAACAATCTTCTACCAGCGAACGTTATAAATTATTTAGAAATTGTGTGTTAGCGGTACTCAATGTAGGCAGCCACACAGACGAAAGTTCGCAAATATACGACAAGTATAAAGATTTTGATATTCGCTTGCTTAGCCGAGAGCGCGGTATAAAAATTGAACTTGAAAACCCTCCAAAAACAGCCTTTGTAGATGGTGAAATAATCACCGGTATACATGAACATATATTTTCAGTTATCCGCGATATTTTATTTATTTGTCAAAAGTACGAAAAAGACCTGCAAGAACAAAAAGCCATTACTCATATGGTGTTTGACATGCTCAGAAATGCGCATGCACTTCGTGTAAACAGCGAGCCTAATATGGTGGTTTGTTGGGGTGGACATTCAATAAACGAAACTGAGTACAAGTACACCAAACAAGTGGGTTATGAACTTGGCTTGCGTGGATTGAATATTTGTACTGGTTGTGGACCTGGGGCAATGAAAGGTCCAATGAAAGGTGCCACCATTGGCCACGCTAAACAACGTATTAAAAACAATCGTTATTTAGGGTTAACAGAACCCAGCATTATTGCAGCTGAACCCCCTAACCCAATAGTAAACGAACTCGTTATTTTGCCAGATATAGAAAAACGATTAGAAGCATTTATACGCACAGCTCATGCAATTATTATTTTTCCAGGTGGTGCAGGCACTGCCGAAGAACTATTGTATTTACTAGGGATTTTATTGCATCCAGATAACGAAAAGCAGTGTTTGCCCGTTATTTTAACAGGGCCAAAACAAAGTAAAGATTACTTTGAAAAACTCTGTGAATTTATTGAAATGACACTCGGCAAAGAAGCGTTAGACAAATTTGAAGTGATTATTGATGATCCGAGTTTAGTAGGTCAAAAGCTAAAATCTAAAATGGCCAATGTACGCGAGTATAGAAAAAGTGAAGGCGATGCGTATTACTTTAATTGGACACTTAAAATTGATCACGCTTTTCAGCAGCCTTTTGCACCCACACATGAAAATATGGCAAGCTTAGACTTACATTTGGATCAACCAAAACAACAGCTTGCAGCAAATTTACGACGTGCATTTTCAGGTATTGTTGCGGGTAATGTTAAAGATGAGGGTGTACGCGCTATTAAACAACATGGACCTTACACTCTCAGCGGCGAGCCTGCCTTAATGCAAGATATGGATGTACTTTTACAGGCTTTTGTTGATCAAGGTCGTATGAAACTTCCAGGTAGTAAGTATATTCCGTGTTATAGAATAAAAGCATGAGTCGTATAGTTTGAAACCCCATTTATTATTAATTGATGCGCTTAATTTAATTAGGCGTATTTACGCAGTTGATGCAAATCAAAAACATAACAACGAAGAGCAATTAGTGCTTACGTGCAGCGAGCGTGTAGCTCAAGCATGCAAAAAAATGCTTCGCATAACGGATGCAACACATGCTATTGCAGTATTTGATGGGGATAAAAGTTGGCGTTATCACTTTTATGAACATTACAAACACTCAAGAGCCCCAATGCCTGAAACGCTAAAAAGTGCGTTGCATCATTTTAAATCAGCAATAGAGGAAACCGGTATTGTTGTTTTTGAACCAATAAATGATGAAGCTGATGATATTATTGCTACCCTTGCTTGCAAAGCTGCTGATAATAAAATCACGAGTACTATCGTATCCACTGACAAGGGGTTTTTACCGTATTTAAACAGTGAAATACATATTTACGATTACTTTAAAAGGCAGCACTTAGATGAACCTGTAATACATGAACGCTTTGGGGTAGATAAGAATAAACTCGTCGACTTTTGGGCGCTTGCTGGCGATAAAACGAATGATATACCTGGTGTTAAAGGCGTTGGTATAAAATCAGCTCAACAGCTTGTTAATAATTACACCTCTATAAATGAAGCATTAAGTGATAAATTACTTAATTCAGGACTACGCAAAAAACTTGAAACCAATATGGATATGTACGTTATCTCCAAACAATTGGTTGGTTTAAGAACAGATATTAATTTAGGGTTTAGTTTAAAGCAGCTCAGACTTAATTAGTCGCAAGTAAATAGCGTGTATTTATATCAAAACGTATACTAATACCCGTGGTAGTATTTAAGGTAAATAGTGTTGAAAAAGTTTATACGGTATTTAATTTTAGGATTGGGGCTATATGCGCTCATTGCAACTTTGGTGATTGCTTTTTACAAAGACGATCCTCAAGCTATGATTTGGCAAGATCGAGAGTCATTTAACAAGCGCTACATTGAAAAACTTTCGCTAGATTCTCAAACGACACTCAATACCGTACTTGATTATCTTGGTAGCCCAGACCTAACATTTGCTAAGCGCGATAACAAACAAGTATTACAGATTATTTTTTATCGTACTCAACATATTACGTCAGACGGGATAACGACAATGGATGAATGCACAGGTTTATTATTTAAAAATGGCCAGCTCATTTTATGGGGACCTAGTGCGTACAGTAAATATCAGGAAGAAGTTAGGTGAAGGCATAATGGATGAGCCTCTTGCGAATCGTTTAAAGCAACTGCACGAAAATACGCAGCGTCTTTTAACCGGATATAATAACAAAGAGCATTGGCAAGCCTTATATCCTATGGCTTGTAAATTAGCTGAACAGTATAGAATCTTATACGAACACTGCCCTAATGCACTGTTGTCTAAATTAACGTTATTTAATTCCCACTTCAGCTACTCAACTAATTTAGTTATAAGCCAATGTGTAATTACCGCCGGATTATGCGCTAGCCAAAATTACGATAAAAAACTGACCGAACTTTATATTAGCACTGCGCTTGTGGAGCATATATGTGTTTGTTCGCAGTTAAATAAGCTAGCTGAACAGTCTAAATTTAGTGCCAATGATAAAAAAATTTGGCAGCTTCGCCACCAATTTGCAGCAAAAATAATGTTGAGCTGCGGCAATAGCGCAGCCCCTATTACACATATACTCGCAAAACTAAATAAATATAAGCAAGCCCTTGTAAACACGCCTAAAACAATGCTTTACGATGGTGGAATTACCCTTGTTGCATTAGCTAATATAATAGCAATGAATATAACTCATACCCCTGCTAAAAAGCACATAAGTTTTTATCAAGCTTTGGCCGATGTATATTTGCGCACGCCAAATATGTTTGCACAACATTTGGTTAAGTCTTACGTGGCCGACGTGGGACCCTTTTTAGCTGGTAGCCGAGTTATATATCAAGATCAAAGTATGGTTTATTTGGCGACCGACAAAAAAAACAGACACATTTTAGTTAACTCTGGAAATACACAGAAATTAGCTTGGTATAGAATAAAAGCGTCACTAAAAGACAATCCCAAACAATGGAAGTGTGCAGATAAAAAGCTTCAATACAGTGTATGGAGCAGTGAACATATTGCTATTAACGAGCAAAGCAGTTTAGATAAACCAAGCCAACTAATTAAGTTAATTAGTCAAATTAAAGTTAACCAAGAATATAGTTTTAAAGGTTTGAATAAAATAATGGGTCATCACCCTGAGATTGTTGCCCGAGTATGTGAAGCCGTAAAACCTTATAATAAAGAACATCAAGCAGCTAAAGATCTTCGCCATAGCTTGTCGATGGTTGGATACAATAATGCACCTGCGATTATTCAGCGCGTTGTATTTGAACAATTGGTGAATTCAACACCTCACCCTTTACAAAGGTTTATAGTAAATCGATTAGACAGCTTAGTAAAAATAATGGCTTTGTTGGTAACTCACAATAAGCAGTATCAATTTGAGCACATAACTTTACCTCTGTATGCATATACTCATTTTATATTAACCCAATGCAGTACTCACTTAACACGAAAAATAGCTATCGATGAAGTGCCTAACAAAACGCTAAGTTCACCATTTAGTGCATTTTTCGGTGTAGCAAGTATTAAAAATGAACACATCGAAGCATTGTTTTCACAATTACTGAGCGATAATGCTTGGGCAAACACGTTGTTACAGGCAGAGCAAACAGCAAAAAAACAGCTAACAAATGAGCATAAGCTATGGGTTGCTTTAAAAGTGATTGCACAACGGGTTTTCAAACCAGAACTAAAATTAACCCCATGGCAACAGCAAACTCTGAGTGAGCAACTAAAACTAAATGGCTGGAATGAAGAGCACACTTTTTACGAACAATTAGGAAATCTACAAATATATGACAATATTTAGTTTGGTTATTACCACTATAAATATAAGTTATACCCGTTATTTATTCTATAAACTGGCAAAATAAGTGGTTAATTGGTATAAATGCGCCCTTAAAATTTTCAACCATTCACATAAATGTCCTAACAAGCAGCTACTCTCTAAGAGTAATTATTTATGTGCACATCAAACTCTTTAAAGGAAAAGATAATGGCCAAACAAACCATCACAGTGATCAAAGGCGACGGCATCGGTCCTAGCATCATCGACTCAGCACTTGAAATACTAAAAGCCGCAGGATGCGATTTTGATTATGAATTTGTTGATGCTGGCCTAGCCGCTCTTGAGAAAACAGGTGAGTTACTTCCAAAAGAGACAATTGATACAATTGCTAAAAACAAAATTACACTTAAGGGTCCGTTAACTACGCCTGTAGGTGAAGGTTTTACGTCTATTAATGTAACACTACGCAAGCAATTTGGCTTATACGCAAACGTTCGCCCTGTAAAATCATTTGTGGGCACTAAAGCCCGTTACGATGATATTGATATCATCACTATTCGCGAAAACACACAAGGTATGTACTCAGGTGCTGGCCAAGTAGTGAGCGAAGACGGTAATGAAGCAGAAGCAAAGTCTGTAATAACGCGTGAAGGCGCTGAAAAAATTGTAACATTTGCTTATGAACTTGCGGTAAGAGAAGGCCGTAAAAAGGTAACAGCGGTTCACAAAGCAAATATTTTAAAATCTACGTCGGGCTTATTTTTAAAAGTTGCTCGTGAAGTAGCTGAACGTTACCCACAAATTGAATCAACAGAGATGATTGTTGATGCAACATGTATGAAGCTTGTAATGACACCAGAAGAGTTTGACGTTGTTGTAACGACTAACTTATTTGGTGACATTTTATCAGACCTATGTGCTGGCTTAGTAGGCGGTTTAGGTATGGCACCAGGTGCAAACATTGGTGAAGATGCTGCAATTTTTGAAGCTGTGCACGGTAGCGCGCCAGATATCGCAGGTAAAAACCTAGCTAATCCTACTTCGGTAATTTTAGCGTCTATTCAAATGCTAGAGCACTTAAATATGGGTGACACAGCAGAGCGTATACGCAGCGCCGTTGCTGATGTAATCAAATCAGGTGACCGCACTACACGTGATTTAGGTGGCAGCCACGGAACAACTGATTTCACACAATCAGTGATTGACCGTCTGTAATTTAATAGGACGTTCAAAAAAGCCAGCATTTTTGCTGGCTTTTTTATGCCATTTAAGGGCGTTTAAATCTAATTGAAATTAACAACATAAAAATTAATAACCCGCCAAGCGACCCTCCACTTGAGCTTGAACCGCTATTAGTTTGAGATTGTGCTACCGTTACGGATAAGTCATCACTAATAACCTCTCCCGTAATTGTGTCGGTAATAGTTAAAGTAACAGAGTAACTGCCAGCATTTTGATACGTATGACTTGGGTTTTGAACTTGAGAAAGCTCACTGCCGTCACCAAAATCCCAGCTATATGTATAATTTTTAAACCCACCTATCACATCAGCGTTAAATTGGACCGTTAAATTATTCGTTGAAAAACTGGTATTAACTGCGAGCGGAACATTGACGTTTACATTTACGTTTTGAGATACCGACATGCCTTGGTCGTCAGTCACTGTTAGCGACAATAAATAATCACCCGAATGTAAATAGTCATATGAAATGCTCTGTGATGCTAGCGAACTGCCATCGCCTAAATTCCACAAATAACTGTATGGTGCTAACCCTCCTGCAACTTCAGCTTTTGCCGTTAGTAGCCCTTGCGTTATTTCGTAATCAATTTCAGTAATACTCAGGGGTGCGACAATAATGACTGTTGTTGTTTCTATCTGCTCTTCTGCACCATTGCTTGCCGTAAATTTAACATCATAGCGTCCGTAACTCTCAAAAACGTGCGAAGGGGATAACTCAGAACTTGTTCTGCCGTCACCAAAATCCCAAGTAAACGTATCAGATGGCGAAAGCGTCAATCCGTTAACTGTAAAATTTGCTGTGAAATCTGAGAGTGAGTAACTAATGCCATCTGATGGCTCGTAATTTAATAATATTTCGATGCTTTGATTATCGCTTTCTTGGTTTGTGAGCGTAAAACCAAAGCCAACTTGTGGTAATTTAACACCCGATTCAGCTTGTTCTGCAAAGCCATAGTCCATCTCGTCACTAAAAGAGCTGATAGCAGATAAATCGTCATCTCCTAGCCCTGCTCGTTGAGCATAAAGGCTAAATGCGGCATCTCTTATTTGAATAGCGGTATTTGCTGGTGATTGCGTGCCTCCTTTATTGATAGTACGCTGATCTGCGTCAACGACCAATGCAAAACCACTACCGGGATGCTCAGTTGTATTGTTATCAGTGTGCGACTCATCGCTGTACCACAGTAATAACCCTGGCGAGTAACCTTCTTTTTGTAATCCACTATCTATACCCGAATAGTCACGCAACTGCAGGTAATAGTAAGATGGCATAGCAAATACATAACTCCCTACTTTTGCAAACCCGGATAAGGTCGTATTAGTTGGAGTTTCTGCGTTATTTTGCCAAATTAATGAACCATTTTGCTCAATGCGCATATCGTCAATAACAAAACCATAATAGTGCGTATTAGCGTCTGTTAAGTATTGTACTTGTAACTCTATTGTTTGCCCTGCATAAGCAGATAAATCAAACTGATGCGTTAAGTATCCGTTAGGAAGTTGTGCATCAGGATTTAAAAATGAATCACCTGTAATATAAGGACCAATATTGCCATAGTAAGGGTTAGTATGTTGCGTATAGTTACCCGCAATTGGCACACCATTAACCTTTATTTGAACTAAGTCATAATCTTGCTCAATGCTATAAAAAGCAACAAAGCTCAGCATAAGCGGCTCAGTAGTGCTTGGTAAATTAATGGTGTTCACTAAACGAGTATTAAGATTATCGCCGGTATTTGAGTAATATTGAAAAACGCCTTCTACCGGCGTTTTAAATTTTTCAAGCCTTGGTGGTAATGTGACCTTTACTTGGCTTTGTGATTTAGACGTACTTGATGCGTTATTAATCACTTGCACTGGGTTCGTAACAACCTCATTCATATTAAGGCTAAGCTGGTTTACCCAATTACCTTGGTAGCGTTTTTGAAGATACTCTAGCGCATATGGGCTAAACATTACTGGCTCAGACCCTCGTGATGAACCCGCCCACGTACCTGACGACATAACCGACCATGAAGCGACAGGCTCACCTACCGTATTAGACTGTAAATCGTATTCATCCTTTAAACCTAAATCGTGCCCAAACTCATGAACAACAACACCAATGGCGGCATCAATAGGGTTTATTGTGTAACCAAATAGCTTTATATCACTCCCAACAACTTCAGTTGGTTGACTATTTTCGTCTAAAACATAATAACGATGTGACCAAATTGCATCTGTTGATAAATACCCCCCGCCCGACTCCTCACCAATACTAGAATGAAAAATCATAACATGATCGATTATCCCATTTGGCTCGTCGGTAATACCATCACCGTCTATGTCATCAAGGTCGGTTAAATCATAATCAGCCAAATTAATATTAAATTGTGCAACCGCTTTTTCAACAGCTTCTTTTACAAGGCTCGGCGCATTTTTATCTCGGGTGGAGCCTAAACGTTCACCGTAAAATTTAGCGTTATTATTTGCAGTTACCCACCCGTAAACTTGCCCTTCAAAATTAAGGCTGTTGCCAGAAGCCGCCTTATAATAATCGGCCGCCGATAAAAGAACCTGTCCGTCAGGGCCTTCATAGCCGTTAGTGTTAAACAGCATCTGCTGGTAATGATCCGGGGAGTAGTCGCTATAAAACATATCAGTGTCTTGGGGAGTTAACTGGTTTTCGTCGTGCTTTAAATCAGGAAAATCAACTAAAATAGTTAATACTTTAACTGTATTAACTCTATCATCTGGGGTTAACTCCGCTGAAAAAATAGATTGTTGACTAGATAAGAGCCCCTTTTGTATTGAGTTATATGTCGATAAACGAGGTAGCTTACTAAACCCATTTTTTAACGCTACTTGCACAGGTGACTGGTTATTGATGTATTCATTGTAAGACGCTTCTAACTCATCGAAAGTTAAGTCTTCTTTTTTATTAAGCCAATACAAAATACGTTCTTTGTTGGTCACACCTACATCGTGCGGAGTAGATGTTTTAGCTACAGTTATAGTGCTAAACAACGCAGTAATAAGAGTAAGTAACGCTATTTTGTTCACTGTATATTCCTCAAACAATTTGTTAAGCACATCATACCTAATAACAACTATTTAAACATGTTATAAACCAGCTTAAAGTATACGTAAGCAATCTAAAATTGCTTAATACTAAAACAACAGCAAACAAAGCAAAAACAAGCGCACTGCATATTATCTCCCTAAAAACTTCAAATTAAACGCACAAAAAGCAACAAACCACTAAAAAACAATAAAAAACGAATTTAAAATGCAAAAAACAACATTCAAGGTTGACATAAACACTTAAAACACTTAAAAATAAACCCATATAAACTTTCACACCAAAGCAGTGTTTTGCTGAATAGAGTAAATAACTATGAAAACACAATTTAACCTTCTTGTCGTTCTCGTACTGGTCTTAGTAATAAGCCCAGCGGGGATTTATTAAAAGGTAATACTGCTTTTTAAAAACCCCCGCACCACGCGGGGGTTTTTTTATGCACAAAAAAAGCGCAGAGGAATGAGGATGAGCAAACAAGAGTATAATGGCTCTGAACTAGTCGTTCAGGCATTAAAAGAATTAAAGGTAAAATATATATTTGGCTACCCAGGTGGCTCAGTATTAGATTTATACGATGCACTTTTTCAACAAAATGATATTGAGCACATCTTAGTTAGGCATGAACAAGCAGCAACACACATGGCTGACGGTTATGCACGTGCTACTGGTGAGGTCGGTGTTGTTCTTGCTACCTCGGGCCCTGGTGCTACAAATTGTATAACCGGTATTGCAACTGCGTACATGGACTCAATTCCGATGGTTGTATTATCTGGGCAAGTACCTACTAGTTTAATTGGTGACGACGCCTTCCAAGAAACAGACATAGTTGGTTGCTCTCGACCAATTGTAAAACACAGCTTTAACTGCAGAAGTGCACAAGAAATACCTGCAATATTGGCAAAAGCATTTTATATTGCAAGCACTGGTCGCCCTGGGCCTGTTGTTGTTGAGCTACCAAAAGATATGCTTAACCCTGCTGTAAAATTTGAATATGACTTCCCTGCAACAACTGAACTCCGCACTTATAGCCCAAATACTAAAGGCCATTCAAAACAAATTAGAAAAGCAGTGGCCGCTATATTGGAAGCTAAAAAGCTAGTTATATATTCTGGGGGTGGCATTATCATCTCAAACACCTCAGAGCAATTAACACGCTTAGTAGAATCATTGAATGCACCTATTACCAACACTTTAATGGGTCTAGGTGGTATTTCAGGGGTTCACCCTAATTTTATCGGTATGCTCGGGATGCATGGCACGCTAGAGGCCAATAAAGCTATGGCAAATGCCGACGTTATATTGGCATTAGGCGCTCGCTTTGATGATCGGGTTACAAATAACGTTAAAAAGTTTTGCCCTAATGCGACTATTGTTCACGTAGATGTAGACCCTACCTCTATTTCTAAAACCATTAAAGCGCATATACCTGTTGTAGGTTGTTTAGACACTGTACTTAAACAGCTACAAGACGGCATAGACAAAAGCACAATTAAAATAGATCGCAGTGCACAAGAAGATTGGTGGCGACAAATTATTAGCTGGCGTGAACAAAAATGTTTGGGTTACAAACAAAGCCCTTCAGAAAAAATCAAGCCTCAAGCTGTCATTGAAGCGCTTTATAAAGCAACAGACGGCGAAGCATACATCAGCTCTGATGTAGGGCAGCATCAAATGTTTGCAGCACAGTATTACCCATTTAAATACCCTCGCCAATGGATCAATTCAGGCGGATTAGGCACTATGGGCTTTGGTTTACCGGCTGCCATGGGCGTTAAGCTCGCATTTCCTGATAAAGAGTCGGTGTGCGTAACTGGCGATGGTTCTATTCAAATGAACATTCAAGAGCTTTCTACGTGCTTGCAGTACAACTTAGCCGTTAAAGTCGTCTCTCTTAACAACCGCTCATTAGGAATGGTGCGCCAATGGCAAGATATGGTGTATGGCGGTCGTCATTCATCATCTTACATGGACTCACTACCTGACTTTATAAAATTAGTTGAAAGCTATGGCCACGTAGGCATTCAGGTAAACACACTTGAAGAGCTTCAACCCGCGATTGATAAAGCAATGAGCATAACAGATCGTCTAGTATTTTTAGACATACTTGTCGACGAAAAAGAACATGTGTACCCAATGCAAATTAAACTAGGTGGCATTGACGAAATGTGGTTACGTAAAGGAGTTAAAGCATAATGCGTCGTATTTTATCAATATTATTAGAAAACGAACCCGGTGCACTATCTCGTATTGTTGGACTATTTTCACAACGAGCATACAACATTGACAGCCTAACGGTAGGTACTACTGACGATCAGTCTTTATCGCGTATTACCATAACAACAATGGGTGATGACCGAATTGTTGAACAAATTACCAAGCAAGTGAACAAGCTCGTCGATGTATTAAAAATTATTGATTTAACAGAAATGAGCCACATTGAACGAGAACTACTCCTTGTAAAAGTATTTGCACAAGACGAAACAACGCGTGCTGCAGTTACTCGTGTAGTAGATGTGTTTAAAGGTGATATTTTAGATATGGGCCGTCAGAGTTACAGCTTACAACTTGTGAGCAGCACAGACAAAATAGAATCATTTTTAGATACGCTACGCCATGAAACAGATATTATAGAAGTTGTACGTTCAGGTGCAGTTGGAATTGGTAGAGGCGATAAAGCCTTAAAAGCATAACTTTACAAATACTGAGCCGTTACATTACGGCTTATTCAATACAAAAAAAAAGGGCTTATTAGCCCTTTTTCAATTAATTTGTAAAACCGATTATAGGTTTACTTGGTCTTTAAGACCTTTACCTGCTTTAAAGCTTGGGATAGTTGCCGCTGCGATTTGGATCTCAGCACCCGTTTGAGGGTTACGGCCTGTGCGTGCAGCACGTTCTTTAACTGAGAAAGTACCAAAACCAACTAATGCTACTGAATCACCTTCTTTAAGTGCAGAAGTTACAGCGCCAGTAAATGCGTCAAGAGCACGTGTAGCAGCGGCTTTAGAAATTTCCGCGTCAGTAGCAATTTTTTCAACTAATTGAGCTTTATTCATTGTTAGATTCCTATTCGTTATTATTTTGCCTTCGCAAAACCTATCTTTATGTATTTTTTAAAAGTTAGCAACAGCAAATTGCAATTTTTAGTTAAAATCTTATAAAACAGATAAATTTATATTAATTTCCGCCAAAATACAGCATCTTGTGTTAACAAAGACTTAATTTTTGTACAATTTTGGTGCATGTTAATCAGCATATAAAAACTATATTTTTTCGATAACTAAGGTCACTTCCCCGACCTCGACACCAAACTTAACAATAGATGTGCGGTTAATCAAGCGCGATTGTGTTACCAAGTACATCCAATCATCAAAATTAACTTCTAAAGTGCTTCCGTCATAAGGGAGTTCTACGTTGTAGTTCCAATGAAATACACTGCCATCACTTTTACCTTGTGCAACGCCAAGAACGTCTGCAGCAGTCCCTGTAAGGGTGTTATCGTCATTAAGGGTTATTTTCCAGATGCGTTTTTGTGTTTCACCATCATCATACACAAAGTCTTCTTCTATGACGCCCTGGTTGCCCTCCCACGTAGCGTTCATATCAACGACTAACTTACGGGTTAACTCACCTTTAAAGTCTTGCACTACGCCATATGCTTTTAATTTGCCGCTAAAGAAGGTTTTAAAGTCAAAATTGGGAGTTGTTTTACTGTAGTGTTCTACATTAGGCGCTGAGCAACTAACCAAAAAAAGTGCAAATACACACACAAAAATCGTTTTTAACGCGTTATTAATAATCATTTTAATTTCCTAATAGTTTTTTTCTTAAAGCTGGCTCTGACGTATTTTTACCTAACCAAATAGCTAAAAAATCACTTGAAAACGCAACATCATCAATTACGCCAACCTCGCTATCGTTATGCAAAAAAGTACTTTTGCCTTCTTTATCAGTTATCAGCGTTAACGAATCACCTTTACCTATGTTTGGCCAAATAGACAAAAGCACCTCATCGTACTTGCCGACTAGATTTTTTTTACCTATGTGCTCCCACTGCTCATTGGTTGCTTTAACTATATCTTTGGCGTCAAAATCACGTAAATAGGTCAGCTTAAATTTGACAGGGTGTTCACCCAAAGCATAATCGCCGGAAGGGGTATATAAGGTGGCGTCGTAAACATCCCAAAACAAGTATTCCATTCTACCCTCGCCCACTTTGCTAAATTCAACATTAGCAAAGGCAGAAGTAGACAATAAAAGACATAAAACAGCTGTCGTTATGATTGATTTCACAATTAAAGTCCTTCTTTAAATAAAAAATAGTAGGGTAAACTAATTTTAACTTGCTAAAATAATCGACTTAATTTTTTGGTTTATAAATACAATAAACGTAAAGGCTGCCGACCAAATAACACCGTAGGCTACCCAAAACTGCCATAGCGGTAAGCCTAAATTTATTACGTTAAAGCGCGCACCCGCCCAGTAGCTAGCTGGCGCAAAAATAAGACAGACAACAAATACCTGCCAGAGTCTTAATCGACTTAAAAAATGCATCGATGTGTTTAATGAAAGGAGCAAGGCGGCCCATAGAAGTACAAGCCAAATTGGAAAAGGATCAACTTTAAATGAAAGTAGACCAAGCTCCACCGCTATGTATTCAAGTAGCAAAGCAATAGGAAGGGCTTTTAGTAGCAATAATCCATCTTGTTTTTTTTGCTTTGACAAATAAAACATTAACCCAATGATGCCAGCGCTAAATAAAAGTGATTGTCCTTCAAGCAGTAATGATAAAAACCACACTGCTTGAAACAAGACAAAATTAATAAGCGAGTGCAATTTCATCTACATTGCTGCTAAAGCGAGGTTTGCGCGCCATTAAATGTACAGTACTGGTTGCACGCGTTCTAAATGCACCTTCACAGTACGCAAAATAAAATAACCACAACCTGTAAAAACGGTCATCAAATTTTGTGCGGTCTAGGTCAGGCCAACTTTGAATAAAGCGCTGACGCCAGTCAGCTAACGTTCGTGCGTAATGCGTTCCAATATCACTAACAGTATGGATAACCATATCGGTGTTATTTTTGATTTGCTCACTCATTTCGTTTAATGAGGGTAAACACCCACCAGGGAAAATATACTGTTGAATAAAATCTGAATTTTTAAGGTAATGTTTGTATCGCTGATCGCTTATGGTGATTGCTTGTATCAACATTGCGCCATCGTCTTTGAGTAACGAACCACACTGGGTAAAAAAGCTAGGTAAATATTCGTGGCCAACCGCTTCAATCATTTCAATCGAAACGAGTTTGTCGTATTTGCCCGTGAGTAGCCTGTAATCAAGCTTAAGAAGCGTAATTTTATTCTCTAAGCCTAACTCTTTAATTTTTTCTGCAACAAAGTCATGTTGCTCGTCAGATATTGTGGTAGTGGTCACGTGGCAGTCATAATGGGTTGCTGCGTAAATGGCAAATGCACCCCACCCAGTGCCAATTTCTATAACAGAATCGCCAGGTTGCAATTCTACTTGTTCACATATGCGCTTTAATTTGTACTGCTGCGCGTCTTCCAGACTGGCATCTTTTGATGGATAAACAGCGCACGAGTAAAGCATTTCTTTACTCAAAAACGATTCATATAAATCGTTACCTAAATCATAGTGAGCAACTATATTTTTTTTAGAGCCTGACTCAGAATTTTTATTTTTTATATGAGTTAGTCTGTGGGCAATGTTGCTGAAAAACGCAAATTTTTTCTCAAACTCGTCTAGCTGTTTTTCATTTATGGCAAATAACTCAATTAGTCGGGTTAAGTTGTCACAACTCCATTGACCTAAAATGTAAGACTCGCCTGCACCAACACTTCCAGATAATGCAAACGCCTTGTACATCGCTTTGTCGTGAATTGTTACCGTAACTTTTAAGTCGGATGATGCATCTCCAAAAACAAGCTGCAGATCTTCATCAATAACGGTGATTTGCCCTGTTTCTATTGAAGAAAAAGCTTTAAATACTAATTTTTTATAAAGCCCTGTAAACCAGCCTGTGTTTTGTTCGCAATTTAAGCTAGACACTTTTTCCATTAGAACACCTATATTATTTTTATTACTGCTTGTATGTAATTTGTGACTTTTAAGAATGACCTAAAAAAGGCACTCTTTTTATAAACAGCTTCAACGCTTGGTAATAAATACCTTTAAATATTGTCCACGTCATTGCTGGGAATCGTTTTAACAACTGACTCATTTCTTTTTCAGTCAGTTCTTTGCGGGTTAATCGAAGAGTAGCATCAAATAGCAATTCTCCATCCCGTTTATTTTCAATATGAATCAATGTTTTATCTTGCGTTAACCTAATTGTCCAATGATAGTTCATATCGAGGTTCATAAAAGGTGATACGGAAAAGACTTTTTTAAAGTTCACTTTTTTTTCTAGTGGTATCAAGTAGTAGTGTCGCTCATTCCATGGCGTATTACTAACTTCAGCCACCATGTACTTAAATTCGCTGTCGCTATGACCATAAAAGAAGAAGTTTACTGGGCTAAAGTAAATACCAAAGCAACGGAGCTGTCCAAGCATGTATACATGGTTAAAATTCTCAGTTACACCAAGCGATAATAACTGATGATTTGCACGTTCAATGATTGACGCATCATTATTGTGGGGCTTATTAACAAAGTAGTCTGATTCGTTAAACTTTAATGCTTTTGAACCAGACGTACCTAACCATTTATGCTTATTGTTCAATTCCTCTGGGTTGTTGAGATCAACCCACATCATATAAAGTGGATTACTAAAATGATGAGTCTTAACAGCAAAACGGCGATGCTTAACATCGCCTAAATAAACAGCACTAGTCAAATTCAACCCCTAACTGCCTTGCCACGTCTACACCACTGCGTACACCATCCTCATGAAAGCCGTTGTACCAATAGGCACCACAAAAATAACTATTATTTTGACCATCGATCGTTTGTTTAAGCCCTTGCGCAGCAATAGACTCTTTGTTGAAAACAGGGTGATGATAAGTGAATTCACGCAATATTTTGCTTTTATCTATCCCTTCAAGGTGGTTTAACGTAACGCAAAACTGCGTGTCTGATTGAATACCTTGCAATATATTCATCTGGTAGGTAACAACAGCTGCTTTGTCGGTATTGTTATTTAATAAATAATTCCAACTAGCCCAAGCGGCTTTTCTGTCAGGTAGTAAATTTGTATCTGTATGAAGTACTACTGAATTTTCAGTATAAGGAATTGCGCCAAGTACTGACTTTTCTTGGCTTGTTGCATCACCAAGTAGTTTGAGTGCTTGGTCTGAATGGCACGCAAAAATAACTTTGTCAAAAACGTGCTGCTCACCACTGGCAAGCTCAATGGTTACATCGTCATTTGCACGTGTTACCGATTTAATATCAGTGTTAAGCTTTATTCTGTCAGCAAACCCTTTAATTAATGGGTTTATGTATTCACGTGAACCACCAGGTACAACATACCATTGCGGCCTATTTGTGATATCTAAAAGGCCATGATTAAAGAAAAACTTTACAAAAAATTCTACGCCTACGTTTTCCATTTCTTTAATACTAGTAGACCAAATAGCTGCGCCCATAGGTAAAATATAATGATATTTAAAAAAGTCGTTAAACTGATTTTCATTAAGTAGCTGACCGAGTGTTTGCGATTGCTGATATTCGCCTTTTTCGTGTATGGCTTTACATAGTTTGTTAAATTTAACTATGTCAGATAACAAGCGCCAAAATTTAGGCCTAAAAATATTTCTTCTTTGTGCAAACAAACTGGTGAAGGTATGGCCATTGTACTCAAAGCCTGTTGCCTCATTATGAACACTGAAGCTCATTTGGGTTTCTTGCTTTTTTATACCAATACGCGCAAGTAACTTTTCAAAATAGGGGTAGGTTCGGTTATTAAAAACAATAAACCCGGTATCCACGGCGTAATTAACGCCCTTAACATCTACGTCAACAGTCGCAGTGTGCCCGCCAATGTAATCGTTTTTTTCAAATAAAGTGACATCGTAGTGTTTGTGAAGCAAATGCCCACATGTTAAACCTGATACACCAGTTCCTATTATTGCTATTTTTTTCAACGGGTTAATCCTTTTGCTATTTTAAGCCAAAGCGGTAAAGGCAATATCCGCAATGCTTTTAATATAAGCGTAAAGCGATACGGAAAGTGTACCTCTTTACGTCGTTTGTTTATTCCTTTGATCATATAATCTGCCGCTTCTTCAGCGGTCACTGCCATAGGCATGGGAAAATCATTTTTTTCGGTCAGAGGCGTTTTTACAAACCCTGGGTGAACTAACGTGACATCCACATCCATCAAATCAACGGCTAGGCTTTTAGCTAAATAACTTACGCCCGCTTTAGACGCCCCATAAGCCTCGGAGCGTGGTAACGGTAAGTATGTA
The DNA here is from genome assembly GCF_054960575.1 of Pseudoalteromonas sp. PSi26. Classification (NCBI taxonomy): domain Bacteria; kingdom Pseudomonadati; phylum Pseudomonadota; class Gammaproteobacteria; order Alteromonadales; family Pseudoalteromonadaceae; genus Pseudoalteromonas; species Pseudoalteromonas sp. PSi26. The sequence goes on from NZ_JBHNYT010000006.1 coordinate 209,697, forward strand.
ACGCTTGAGCTAACAATAACTAATTGACCGCCGCTTTTAACTTTAGGGAGTAATGCTTCTAAGCAGTAGCCAACCGAAAGTAAATTTGCATTAATTACGCGCTCAAACAAAGCACTGTCAAAGTTTTTTGCGTCGTCTATGTATTCACAATTGCCCGCATTAAGAATTACTCGGTCAAAGTGTGGGTATCCAATGGTTGCTTCTTTAATATCTTTTAGGCTTGTTGCATCAAACTTACAACTTTCTATGTTGTTATGTTTTGAAAGCTCAGCTAGTTTTTCTGTATTACGTCCACATGCAATAACGGTGTCGCCCATTTGTGCATATTTAATAGCTAGTTGTTCGCCAATGCCTGACGTTGCGCCTGTAATTAAGGTAACCATAATTAGCCCGCCCTCTTATCAATGTAACTAACTACACTACCTAGAATTGGAATATGCTTGTAAAGTAGTTCGCCAACGTTGAAATAATCACGATGCTTAACAATTTTATCATTATCAAAAGTTAGTTTACTGTGCCCCTGCACAGATATGGTTTTACCAGAAGCCAGTTTGGGATGTGAATAATGCATTGTCCAATAAACAAATGCATTGTTGTTGATACCAAACGAATCCGTTATATCAAATTGACAATGCTTAACATTGCTATATAAATTTGCAAAATAGTCACGCAAACTTTCAATGCCGTTAATTTCGTGCATCGGATCAATAAATTGAATATTGTCGGCATAAATGTCACTTAATAAGTCCAAATTAGAGCTATTAAGTTGCTGGTAAATATCAACAAATTTATCTACTGGTAACTGGTTATCCATATCATACCTTAAATGCAGCGAGCGCACGTTCACGTGCAGCTTTGTGATCAACAATTGCTGGCCAGTAACATTCACTTCCCTTGCCCGTTGCAGCTAAGTAGGTATGCGGAAAATGAATGTGTTTATCTGGCACATTTTCAAGCTCAGGCAAATACTTACGTATAAACTTACCTGTTGGATCAAAGCGCTCACTTTGGGTAATAGGGTTGAAAATCCTAAAATAAGGTTGTGCATCACACCCTGTGCTTGCAGCCCACTGCCAGCCACCATTGTTAGAAGCTAAATCGCCATCAATGAGGTGCTGCATAAAAAAGCGCTCACCTTCACGCCAGTCAATTAATAGGTGTTTAGTTAAAAAGCTGGCCACTACCATTCTTAAACGGTTATGCATCCACCCGGTTTGCTTTAGCTGTAACATAGCTGCGTCTACGAGTGGGTAACCAGTTCGACCTTCGCACCACGCATTAAATTCTTTTTCACTTTTTCGCCATTTAACAGGATTGTATTTCTCGTTAAAGTTTTCACCACGAGAGAGCTTCGGGTACTCTGCAATAAGATGCCTGTAAAACTCTCGCCAAATAAGCTCGTTAACCCACGTGAATGTTTTACTTTTTGATGTAGTCAGAATGTCGGGGTAACGTTGCTGTATATTAATTAGCAACTGCTTTGGGCTAATAATGCCCAGCGCTAAATACGGGCTCAAACCCGATGTACCTTTAATACTGGGGATGTCACGCTGATCGTCGTAGCTTGTTAACTTATCGCAAATAAAATTATCAACAACGGTTAAAAGCGTTTCATCATCAACGGGCCATTTATCCGAACTACCATCGCTTTCAAGGTGCTGGCTTTTTTCAATTTTTATAGGGTTTTGTTCTAGTGGCCATTGCGCCAAGCTAAAGTGAGTATCTTGATACTGTTTTAACCATGCGCGTTTAAATGGTGTGAATACTTTATACATTTCATTACTTTGGTTTTTAATGCTACCAACAGGCGCAATTAAATCTCCTTCGTATAATGTAAAAGTAATGGAACGTTTGTCACACTGTGCTAAAACAGCTTTGTCTCGATTTACTTCGTTAAGCTCATATTCTGTATTAGCAATAATATGCTGAATATTATAAGTTTCACAAAACGAAAGTAGCTCAGATTCACAATCACTAAAGTTAGGAGCGTTTATTACATTAAGCGCTATGCCGAAGTTGGCAAGTTGCTCCTGCAAATAAGTTACACGTCGCTTTAGTAAATCAATTTGTATTGGCGCTGCTTGGTGCTGTTGCCACTGCTTTTCGCAAACAAAAAAAATGGCGTGTTTAGCGCCATTATTTAGCGCTTCTATTAACGCTTCATTCGAAAAAAGGCGCAAATCGCGCCTAAACCAAAATAATGTATTCATTAAATACCAAATCGTAGTTTTAAATCATGAGGATAGGGATTAAAAAACACCTGTTTTTCTAGGTACTCTTTAGGGTGAACCTTTAGATGGTGTTTAAGTAAAGTAAGAGGCACATAAAGCGGCACTAAACCAGAGCGATACTCGTCTATTGCTTCACGCAGTTCTTGCTTTTCAACCTTAGCGAGGTCTTTTTTAAAGTAACCTTGTAAATGCATTAAGGTATTACAGTTATTACGACGAGATGCAGGTTTTTTAAGACCTGTCATTAAACCTAAAATGTATTCATCGGCCAACGTGTTTATATCATCACCCGTGTAGGTTCCAAGTAACTTACCAAGCTCTCGATAAGCTTGGTAGTTGTGTGCCATTAATAAATACTTATGCTTAGCATGAAACTGCGTTAGGTGATGAACACTAAATGGTTCTTTTACAAGCTGCTGCCAGCTGTTTAAAACGTACACGCGCATTACAAAATTTTCACGAAGGTGTATGTCGTTTAACCTACCATTTTCCTCGCAAGGCAAAAGTGGATTGTGCTTCATAATTTGTTCTGCAAAAAAACCAACGCCCTCTGAGGTGTTACCCGTCCCAGCCTCGTTGTATATTTTTATACGCTCCATGCCACAACTTGGGCTTTTGGCACAAAATACAAAACCACTCAACTCTTTAGCTTGCTCAGTAGCAACCTTTTTACCGTACTCGGTTAACTTCGGTCCAACGTCACCAGAGCCATCAGGGCGGCAAACTTTAATTGTGTCACCAACTCGAACTTGGCGAATTGTAGGTCGAGGAATTGGTAAGCCAACCGCAACCTCAGGACAAAAGCGAGTGTATTCAACATGCTTTGCAAGTTCGTCCATACAAAAGTTTGACCTTTTGTGACCTGTATCAAATCTAACTTTCTCGCCTGCTAAGCAGGCGCTTATACCTATTTTTATTGTAGTTTTTTGCATGTAATCTCTTAGTAGATTAAATTACCAATTGGATTCAGTAATTTACTTAGCCCTTTATTAAAATGTAGCGCACTGCTCACAACTGTAAAGCATAAACACCCATCTTTTGTTATTGGCGTGTGTTGATGACGACCATCTTGCCAAATAAAGTCACCTGGCACGTAGTGTCCGTCTTCATCACAAAACTCACCGTCAAGTAATAGGGTTATTTCAAAACCTGTGTGAGTATGTTCAGGAATTTCACCGCCCGCATCTATGTGCAGTAAACTTGAACGTAATGCACCATCGTCTAGTGCTACACGTGAACGGGCTAATTTGCCAACTTGAGTAAACTTGCTGTGCGAAATACGAGTCAGAGCACGAGGAAGTTGGTAATTGTGATCATTTACACTTACTTTAACTGGCTCTACTTCATACACTTCGTCTATAGAATCGTCCGCAGTAATTAAGTCGAGCACATTCATATCAAACTCTTCAAGCAACTGAGATTGATTATTAACTGGTTCCTCAAAAGCTTCGGTGTCTTCACTGAACAAAGCATCTGCATTGCTTGCTTCTATTTTTGCTACTTTTTCTTGGCAAACAGGACACATATCTACATGTATCGAAACTGCAAGGCTCAAAGAGGCACTTAACGACGCTGAACAATACTCTGTAAGTAGTGTTTCACTCGGGTGATGTTTAATCATGCTGATCTCCCATTTCATTACGTAATTTCTGCAAGGCTAAACGTAATCGTGATTTTACCGTGCCTACTGGAATGTTAAGTTGTTGAGCTAATTGCTCTTGCGACATATCTTGAAAGTAAACACCACGAACAACTTCACGTTGAGCGATAGGCAATTTATCAAGGTAGCGTTTAATTTGTTTGTCTTCTAAATGGTCAGTGTATTCGTGATTTGTGTCTTCAGAATCATTAATTAAAGGCCAAATGTCTTCGCTGATGTTTTCTTCTTTATTGCTCTTCATTTTACGAAGCATATCAAATGACGCATTACGCATTACTGTATAAACCCAGGTAGTCGCAGCACCCTTATCGCTGTTATATAAGTGTGCTTTACGCCATACAGACGTTAATGTTTCTTGTACAAGCTCCATGGCTTGTGCTTCCACACCAAATTGCTTTATTCCAAAGCGTTTAATTTTTGGTGAAAAGTATTCAAATAAATAGGCAAATGCTTTTTTATCTCGGTCTTGTGCAACCGACAGTAATGCTTGCATAAGTTCAGAACTAGGCGTTTCTGGCATGGCAGTATACTTACCTGTATTAGGTTCACAACGAGTTGACTGTTGTTGACTTACCATAGTAATTAATCCCATTATTGTTTTGATAAAGGTAATACGTGCAATAAATGGTACGAGATCACATTATTTAGGCAAATTCGTTATTAATTACAGTATGGAGGAAATTAAGTAAGTTATCAAAGTTAGTTTCGAACGCAAGTTGTTGTTTTTTCTCGATCGAAATAGGTAACAACTCAAGCCAACGGGCGGCTATCCAAGCTAAATTATTAAAGTTAGTTGTTTTGTAAAGTAGGTTAAGTTCAGGGTTACCATAAAAAACATTACGCAATGCGTCATGCAATAAAAAATGCTCACCCACTTGTTTGCTTTTATCGCTATACCAGTAAGGCGTTTTGCAATCAGATATTAAACCATGGCGAAGTTCTTCTTCGTCTTGGTAAACATCATTTATTTGAACACTTTTAGACGCAAAAACATCAATAAGCAGCACGTCATTATCGTCTTGGTCAAAGTCGATTATATCAACCAAGCATCCTTGGGCGCTAATGTTAAAAGGTGTGTCATGCTCAAACGTACATAGCACAAACCCCGTGTTATTTTTTAATGCGGTTTTAACCATGTTTAAATAACGAGGTTCAAAAATACGCAAACGCGTATAACCTTCAGGTAAAATAAAAATGGGTAATGGGAAAATCGCACGTTTCATAAAGTCTACTTCTATCAATAACACTGCCTTTATTTACGTGCGTTTTTACTAAGTCGATCAGCTTTAAGTAAACCGAATTAATTGCATCATACTTAACTGGTTAAATATTAAGCCACCCACCCATACTCTTTAATGCTTGTACAGATACATACGCAGTTATAATACTCACTACGGGTGCCAACATAAGTGCAAATAATCCAAGTTCGGTACTCATCGCCTTATTCCTTTAAGTTGCTTATTTTACGTTATTAACTGCAGGGGCTTTACTTTCTGCCGCTTCATTACTCACTAAATCAGCAGGCTCAATTAACGTTTCCAGTGTTAATTTTGTATCAAAATAAAGTGTTTCTTTTATAGATTTTTCAAGCTCAATGGTGGTTTGCTTAATGTAGGTAGTAACACTGTTTGTTAAAATATCAGTTACATCTAGGTCCACTTCTGTCGCGTTTACTTGCGAAGAACCTAATACTAATAAACTAGCCATAGCGATTTTAATTGAATGTTTCATAATGGTATTCCTTGTTTGTGTATTGTTTAGACGTAGTTATATACTCAAGGGTTGTGCCAAGATGAAAATAAAGTTTAAATCGCTGATATTAATAAAGTTTTAATGAACTGGTTAATTTGTTGAAATTCAGGAAAGGTTAATTTAACCACGTAATTTTATTTTTTAGCCACTTTTTAGTTAAAAAATAAATAGGGGTATGCTTAATTTTTTTATGCTAGCTAAAAAATTTAAATACAAAATGGCACGGTGAATTACAAAGTCATTACAAAAAAACACACAACTTTAAATAATGGTTTTGAAATAACAAAAAAGTGAATACAAAAAAATGGGGAGGCCTGGGTTTACTTTTTACCTAAACGATAGGCATCAACCATACTCAGCACCCAAATAATTATCATAAGTGGTAAGTATTTGTATTCTGCAAGTTTTGCACATGCCAGTGACGGCTCTTTTGCAGCACCTAATATAGAGGTGATGGTCATCGGTATTTTTCCTGCCACAATTTCATTGGCTGTACATTGTGCAACGGCAAATATATCTTTCATCGTTAAAATTAATAATACCGAAAACACACCAGCAAATATTGCACCTATTAAATGTTTTTTTAACGAAAAGTGCCCTGCCCCTGGGTAAATAATGGCTGTTAGTAATGCGGCTTTTAAATTTGCTTTCATGGTTATTAACTTGAGTTTTGTTGTAAATAGGCCAACCCATAGTGAATTATTTTTGTTTAAAATCAAGAAAAAGCTTTAACTTATACAGTGATTGAAAGTTTCAGCGTACACTTGTACACTAAACGCAAATTAAATAGTGGTAGGAGCAGTAATGTCACTCGACGCACCTTATTCTCGTAAAGAAGAACAGCTCAATGTTATAAGCCACGCACTCGGTATTTTTTTTGCTGTTTTTGTTATGTGGGATTTATTTAACCAAGCAACCAGCACTAAAGCCAATATAAGTACCGCAATATACGGTAGTAGCTTATTTATACTATTTTTATCTTCAACACTATACCACGCGAGCGTGCAACCTAAGTTGCGTGCCTTGTATAAAAAGTGTGACCACTGCGCTATTTATTTACTTATTGCAGGCACATACACTCCTTTTTTATTACTCTCACTATCGGGGGCCTGGTCATGGGGTACACTCACCTTTATATGGACCGTTGCGATTGCAGGTGTTGCATACAAAATACTTGTTAAAAATGGTAACAAAAAAATATCCCTAGCCACCTACCTACTCATGGGGTGGTTTGCATTAGCAATTATCTATCCGTTGTATTCAAGCATTGATGTAAAGGCTTTGTATTGGCTACTCGCTGGCGGAATTTTTTATAGCGCAGGCACATTATTTTACAGCGCTAAAACAACTCAATTCAGTCACGCAATTTGGCACTTATTCGTAATAGCTGGTTGTATTTGTCATTATATTTCGATCAGCACCTATGTTTATTGATGGCAGCTTAGAGCTTTAGTTAACAGTTACTTTTTAATTTCGTAAAAGTATAGTGCTTGCATAGTCAGTAAAACGACCCAATCGCTCGTTTTTGTCTTGAATTAAAAACCAGAACGACTGTATTTTGTTAGTACTAGCAAATGCTTAAGAAGTTTGTTACAAATGAGTAATTAAGACAAACAAGCGATGCTATGGTAGAAATACGCGCGATTAGCTCGCTATAAGCATGTTAGCCACTCAAGGAGGTATTGGTGCGATTTTCAGAAAGGTTTGGTTATAAACAAGCTAGGGATAGTATTCAATTAGAGTCTGTCGATGAAGCCCTATTAAATTCTCTATGGAGTTTGTTGAAAGTATCTATTTGGGATGACGTATCTTATTCGTATGGTGGATACAGCATTAGTAGAGATAGCAACCCTCAGATCTACAGTCTCTGTGAAAAACTCTGGCTTGATTATTTCAAATACCCATTAGATACTTTAAGTTATAACTGGAGCGATGTTCAGCGCCAGCTGAGAGATTACTTCTTCGGTTGTAGTTGGTTTGAAGTATATGACTTCATTGAGTTTTGCTCACAAAATTATGGGAAATATCAGTTTAGTGACCGCTTTCCAGAAATCTGCAATAAGATTTTAGAACGAGAAATGTCGGCATATCGCTTTGTTGGTGGTCAGATTGCTCAAATAACGGAGAAAGAGCAATTAGAGGAAATAGATCAAGCTATATCAAATAACCAAGAAGCAGTAAAATTACATTTAAAAAGGTCGCTACAACTCTTATCAGATAGAAACAACCCTGATTATCGCAATTCTATTAAAGAATCGATTAGTGCCATAGAGAGCTTGGTGTCTATTATCACAGGGAAAAAGGGTACCCTTGGTCAATTAATAAAAATACTCGACAAGCAGATAGATCTGCATCCCGCTTTAAAAACTGCCTTTTCAAGCTTGTATGGGTTTACATCAGATGAAAATGGAATTCGCCATGCGCTTCTAGAACAAAGCAAAATTACATTCAACGATGCAAAATTTTTCTTAGTTGTGTGTTCAGCTTTTTCAAATTATGTTATCAGCAAAGTTGAAGTGAGTGGCTAACAAGACGCTCACGAGGGAAAATTTACAGTTGGCTGTTTTCACTCCGTTCAACATTTTAGCCAACAATATTTTTCCGCTTAAGTGGGTGTTATATCGCTGTAAACATCGCCTGTCGCCTCACTGTCGTGTGAATTTCGTAACCGACAATCGATTAAAACATGGATAGTTTCCTCTCACATTGGTAAGGAGCCCAAATGATAGTCAAACGTCTTAGAGAAAAACGAAACTGGTCACAAGAACAGCTTGCCACGTTAAGCGGCTTGAGTACTAGAACTATTCAACGAATAGAAAGTGGAAACAACGCCAGCATAGAATCTCTTAAAGCCCTTGCCTCTGTGTTTGAAATTGACATTTCTAAACTTCAAGAGGAAATTATCGTGATAGACAAAACATCTAAAGAATGGAACAAAGAGCCGTTATGGGTCAGGTTTTCGTTTTGGGGAGTAAAAGCAAGAAAGCAAATTATTATGTTAGAAATGATGACGGTGCTCTTGGGCCTATTAACTTGGTTCATAAAACCCGACGTTATTGCGACGCCGGCATTTTTTCTTTTAGCTTACATCTTTTCCAACATGAAGCATTATATTGATACGAAGAAATATTGGTGAGTAGCGATATAACAACTCAATAAACTCACTCACTTCATTCGCTGGGACGCATACACGCGGGGCGGCTTCGCCATTATGCCTCACATTTATGCGCCCTTTATTGGAAAGTTAGCTGTATAAATATAGGTTCGTGTAAATGGAAATTTTAGAAGCAAATATTGAAGATGCACCTATTATTCTTCAGATTCAAAAGGAAGCGTACATTTCAGAAGCTAAACTACATAATGATTTTAATATACCTCCGTTAACTCAGAGCTTAGCTGAACTTGAGTCTGAATTTAATGATAAGTGTGTTCTAAAGGTTATTTTGAACGAACAAGTTATTGGAAGTGGGCAAGTAAAATTAAATGGTACAACTTCTCATATAGGTCGTATGGCTGTGAAAACTAATTTTAAAGGTATGGGGATTGGCTCAAAGCTACTTAGTGCATTAGAGCAATTTTATCCTGAAGCTCATAAAGTTGAATTGTTTACTGGTATAAATAGTAAAGCCAATTTAAGCATGTATGAGCGCCGTGGATACAGGCGTATTAAAGAAGAGAGTTTGGGCAAAACAACAGTTGTATTCTTAGGTAAGTCGTTAAATGCAGCTAACAAGCAAATTAATCAAGACAAATAACAATTGGGTTTACTCCTGCTTCGCTTATTTTAATCAATTGTTATTTGCCTATTATTTGGCATTAGCTATGCAAGGAAAGTTTAGTGTTTGATCGGATAAAAAACAATGTCTAAAGGCATTTGGTACTCATTAGCAGTAACAATAGTAATGCTCATTGCTGGACCAGAAATTATAGTGAGCATGGAACTCATGGCAATGGTAGAGCTGCTTGGAGCTTCAACATTCGTTTTAATGTACGTTTCAGGCTTAAAATTGTTTTTTACAAAAGTTTTGCTTAAATATAAACATTTCGAGCGCCACTCATTTTTATTTATACCTTCGCTATCAAACCTAAAGCAAATGCCTTGTTTAGCTATACACGCAATACCAGAGAGAACATTTAGTATCTGCTTTGTCGGTTTCATGATTGTCTGCATGTTACACAATTACATACACATGCTTATCTGTGCACATTATAGCTAACACACTCTTTATAACGGAACTGCTCCTCACCCGTTTTAGTGGACACCTCATCATCACTTTGAGGAGGCTAACATGCCTAAATATACCTAATCTAGAAAGACATATTTTTACCCCGCTAATTTCAAAATCAAAGCAGTCAAACTTAGCTTATGAGACGATACCGCATCAAAGGACGTTGCCGAGGCGTTAGGTGTTCATCCGTTAATACTGAGTACTTAGCAAAAAAAATATCTAAAAGGTATTTTACTGTGTCGAATGGCATTAATTTATCGGACCTACACTGGCAATTAGCCTAAAGTGTTAACTTTACTGCCACCTACACTCACGCATATTTACTTTGTCGTTTTTAAAAAGTACACCTTCTGATAATAACTTTTGACGCTGTTCTTGGTACTTGTTACTGCCTACAGGGAACGATATTTTACCTTGGCTGTTTACAACACGATGCCATGGAATAACCGAATCACTTGGCATTATTTTTAATAAACGCCCAACTAAACGTGAGTTTTGCGGAAATCCAGCCAACGCAGCGACTTGACCATAGCTTGCTACTTTTCCTGCTGGGATTGCGGCTATTACGGTATAAATAAGGGTTTCTTTTTCAATATCCATTTTTATCAGCGTAGGCCTTACTTAGTTGTTTAAATTGCTCCCATACAGTGCGTGCCACAGGGCCATGATGAATAGCATGCTGCCTAAACGCTCTTATTTGTGCGCTAAATTTATGTTCGCGGTCTGTAATATGGATTTCTTGTAGTAAGCCTGCTTTTATTTCAGGTTTGCAATGCTCTAGGCTCATCATTGCCCATCCGGCCCCTGAAAGTAAAAACGACTTTAAAGTTGCTACGTCGTCTATTTTCATCATTGCAGAACCTTTAGAGTAAGATAGCCTATCGCTGTCTATGCTTAAATCGCTTTCAAACATAGCTAAACACGGATAGGCTTGTAATTGTGTGTATGTTAACTGTTGGGGTAATAACCCTTTAGCACTTACTATACCAATGTCGAGCTTACCTATGGGCACGCTTTCTAAGTCACCTGTAGCGTGAAATAAATCAAACCAGGGGCCAATACCTAGCTCTGCTTGCCCACTATTAACTTGTTCTAACGATACAAACCGTTTGCCACTGGTAATACAAAACTCTGTACTCGTAAACTGCCTAAAAGTATTACTTATGATCTTGTTATAACTTTGTTTATGGCAGAGCTGTTCGTAACAAATCCGATATTGGGGTTCATTTCCTAACGAAAGCTCTTCTGCGAGTTTGGCAAGCTCGTCATTTGCATGCAGTAACTGTTGTGCTTCACGATGAAAAATACGCCCTTTTTCAGTAAGCTGTAATCGGTACTTTGTTCTATCTAGCAGCTCAAAGCCTATTTGCGCTTCTAAGTTTTTTATAGCCAACGTTAGCGCAGGCTGTGTTTTATGAAGCTTTTGTGCAGCGCCGCTCAAACTTGCGCTTTGCACTATGGCATCTAATATTACTAATTGATTCAGCTTCATATACCGCCTCAAAATATTATAAGTAAAACTTATTGAGTCTCTAAAATTTAATGAATTTTATTTTATATGTTTGCAGCGTATCCTGCACTTACTTATTTTGCCAATATTGCAACGGAGAAGACATGAAACTCTTTCGTCTATGTTTACTAACAACGACCCTACTTAGCTTAATTGCCTGTTCTGAGCCAGAACAACAAGTTAGAGAAGAGCCCATTCGCCCTGTAAAGCTGTTCAATATTGGTCATGACTCTCAAATTAATATTCGTAGTTTCCCTGCTGAGGTGGTTGCCAACCAAGGATCTTACCTTGCATTTAGGGTAAACGGAGAACTTATAGAGTTTCCGGTTCTTGCTGGTGAACACGTTGAAAAAGGCGATTTACTAGCCAAATTAGACCCTGAAGATTTTCAGCTCCAGTTTGACGAACGTAAAGCACGTTACGAACTGGCAAAATCGCAACTGAGCCGAATTGAACAATTATTCGAGAAAAAAATTACCAGCCAATCTGAACTCGACCAAGCAACCGCCAATATGCAAATTGCTGAGTCGGCATTTAAAATTGCTGAAACCAACCTAGAGTACAGTGAATTGCGAGCCCCTTTTGCGGGCACTGTTGCCAAAGTGTTTGTAAAGAATTTTGAAAATATTCAAGCTAAACAAAATATTTTGCGCCTAGAAACGCGTGATTTAATGGACGTAGAAATTCAGGTTCCTGAAAAAATAGTGGCACGATTCAAAAAAGGCACTGATTACCACCCTACTGTTAAATTTGATGGCTTTGAAGATAAAGAATACACGCTCGATATTAAAGAATGGGACACCCAAGCCGACCCAGCAACACTCACTTATAAAGTGGTGTTTTCGTTACCCGTGCCTGATGACTTTAACTTACTAGCAGGTATGACTGGCCGCGTTTTAATTGATTTAAGTAAAGTAACACGTTCGCAGGTTGCTTACACAATACTCCCTATTGAATCGGTTTTTTCTGATCCTCAAGAAGCAATTAAAAATAATGCCTATGTTTGGCTTTATGATGAAAATACCGGCCAAGTCCATAAGCAAGCTGTTGAAGTTGGCCAATTACACCATGATGGCATAGAGGTACTTAGCGGTATTAAAGAGGGCCAAATTGTGGTGTCTGCGGGTGTTCATTCGATTGAAGAAGGCATGAAAGTTCGTCCATGGAATAAAGAGCGAGGCTTATAATTATGAGCTTTGCACAATTTTCTATAAAGAAAAAAGTAATTAGTTGGATGTTTGCCCTGCTGCTTTTAATTGGTGGTAGCGTATCGTATTTTGATTTAGGTCAGTTAGAAGACCCTGAATTTACACTTAAACAGGCCATGGTTATTACCATGTACCCTGGCGCATCACCGCAGCAAGTCGAGGAAGAAGTTACTTTTCCACTCGAAAATGCAATTCAACAGTTACCCTATGTTGACCACGTAACTTCTATTTCATCCAACGGGAAGTCGCAAATAGCCGTGGAAATGAAGAGCACTTATCGAAAAGAGCAACTTCGCCAAATTTGGGATGAAATGCGTCGTAAAATAAACGATCTTTCTCCGTCTTTACCCAGTGGTGTTTACCCAAGCACAATTTTAGATGACTTTGGCGATGTATATGGTGTTTTGTATTCTGTTGTAGGTGACGGCTATTCTTACGATGAACTAAAAGACTACACCGACTATTTAAAGCGTGAACTGGTATTAGTTAAAGGGGTAAGCAAGGTAACGATTGCAGGTGAGCAACAGCCGCAAGTAATGGTAGAAATATCTACCCGTAAATTAGCCCAACTTGGTATTGCACCTAGCCATATATTTGCTTTGTTACAATCTCAAAACACGGTGTCTAACGCGGGTAAAATTAGAGTGGGCGATGAGTCGATTCGTTTTCATCCTACCGGCGAATTTAAAGATGTTAAAGAACTTGAAACTCTGCTGATTTCTAAACCTGGTGCGAGCGAGCTTATTTATTTAGGTGATGTTGCCGAAGTATTTAGAGAGTACGCTGAAGTACCCACTAATGTAATTAGATATAACTCTGAGCAAGCGCTATTAATTGGCGTATCGTTTATGAATGGCGTTAATGTGGTTGATGTAGGTAAACGTATTGATGCTCACTTAGCAGAACTTGAGTACCAGCGCCCGCATGGTATTGACGTGAATGCTGTATACAACCAACCAAAAGAAGTAGAAACCTCGGTAGACGGTTTTATTGTTAGCCTGCTAGAAGCCATTGCGATAGTAATTGTGGTACTCCTTATTTTTATGGGCCTTAAAAGCGGAATTTTAATTGGTGGTATTTTATTACTAACTGTTTTGGGCACGTTTATTTTTATGAAGCTGTTTGCCATAGATTTGCAACGTATATCATTAGGTGCACTGATCATTGCGCTTGGTATGTTAGTTGATAATGCTATTGTGGTGACCGAAGGCATTTTAATTAACTTAAAACGGGGTCAAACCAAACTTAAAGCTGCAATTAACATTGTGGAGCAAACTAAGTGGCCATTATTAGGTGCAACTATTATTGGTATTACTGCGTTTGCACCTATTGGTTTAAGTTCTGACGCAACCGGTGAGTTTGCGGGAAGCTTATTTTGGGTGTTATTTATATCGTTGTTACTTAGCTGGATAACCGCCATTACTTTAACTCCATTTTTTGCAAACCTTATGTTTTCAGAAAATGAATTTAAAAAAGATAAAAACACCGAAGACGATTCAGATAACGACCCATACCAAGGTTTTATTTTTACAGGCTATAAAGCGCTATTAGATTTAGCAATGCACTATCGTAAGTCAACAATGATCCTTATGGTTGTATTACTGTGCAGTGCGGTAGTGGGTTTTGGTTCGGTTAAGCAGTCATTTTTCCCTGCCTCAAACACACCTATGTTTTACGTAGATTACTGGCAACAACAAGGTTCGGATATTCGTGCCACACTAGATGGCATAAAGAAGCTTGAACACTATTTGCAAAAAGAAGAACTTGTAGAAGAAGTAACAAGTACAACCGGGCAAGGTGCGCCGCGCTTTATGCTTACTTATGCGCCTCAAAAGTCTTACTCGTCGTATGGACAACTTATTATAAGAGTAAAAGATCGCGAAGCAGTTGCGGTTGTTATGCAAAAAGTCCGTGATTATTCTCAAAATACACCGTTATCAGCTCAACTAAAAATAAAGCCTATGGAAATTGGGCCTTCTACTGATGCAAAAATAGAAGCCCGTTTTACAGGCCCTGACCCTGTCATTCTTAGAAAACTCGCAGCTGAAGCTGAAAAGCTTATGGCTCAAGATGATGGCGCATTTAATATTCGTAATGATTGGCGTGCGCGAACCAAAATGATTCGTCCACAGTTTAACGAACAAAAAGCTCGACGCTTAGGCATAAGTAAATCAGATTTGGATGATGTGCTGCTTACAAGCCTGTCGGGTAAACAGGTGGGTGTATACCGTGATGGTACTCAATTACTGCCAATTATTGCGCGCTCCCCTGCTAATGAGCGCCTTAATGTAGATAGCGTTCATGATTTACAAATATACAGCCCTGTTTTGGGTGTATTTGTACCAGTAACTCAAGTAGTAGATGAGTTTATAGTTGAATGGGAAGATAGCCTAATAATGCGTCGCGATAGAAAGCGAACAATAACGGTAATGGCCGACCAAAATGTGCTAGGAGATGAAACAGCCGCTAAATTGTTTGCCCGAGTACGAGGCCCTGTTGAATCAATAGAGCTACCTCATGGGTACTCATTAGAATGGGGCGGCGAATATGAATCTTCAAGCAAAGCTCAAAAGGCTATATTTGGGTCTTTGCCGCTTGGCTACTTAGCTATGTTTGCTATTACGGTTTTACTGTTTAACTCATTAAAGCAGCCTCTTGTAATCTGGGCCACAGTTCCACTGGCAATTATTGGTGTAAGTGCCGGTTTGTTAGCAATGAACGCGCCGTTTAGTTTTATGGGCCTACTTGGGTTATTAAGCTTAAGTGGTATGCTCATTAAAAATGGCATTGTATTAGTCGACCAAATAAACCTTGAGCTAAAAGCGGGCAGCTCACCTTACCAAGCGGTTTTTGATTCTGGGGTGAGCCGTGTGCGGCCTGTAGCAATGGCTGCAATCACTACAATACTCGGTATGATCCCTTTGCTGTTTGATGTGTTCTTTCAATCTATGGCAGTCACAATTATGTTTGGTTTGGGCTTTGCTACCATACTTACATTAATAGTAGTGCCTGTTTTATATACTATGATTTTTAGAATTGAATACCAACCACATAAGTAACGACATATTAAGTGCTTAACTAAATAAAAATGCCACAGCGTAAACTGTGGCATTTTTTATAACTTAAATAAATACAGTGGTAATTGCTTAGCTTATTTTTTTAAACTTAGCTTAGTGCGTGCGCCTGCTTTATTGCTAGATGCACTATTTGCTTTTACCGTTTTTGGTTTACCAACATAGGTTGTAGAGCGCTTTTGATAAGGTGCATTAGTGCGATTATTTTTTTGCTCATCGCCTCGCTCTTTTTGCTTATTACGACGCGGGTTTTCACCCTGAAAGTCGCGCTTAGGTGATATAGCAGCATTTTTATCAACTTGCTTGTTAGTATCTAACGAGTGCTCTTGGGTTTTGCCTGAGTCAGCAATTGAGTCGTTTATTTGCGCCATTTCAACATCGGATAAATGACGCCATTGACCCACTTTTAACCCTTTTAATGTTACATTCATAATACGAGTACGCTTTAAAGTCACCACCTCGTAACCTAAATACTCACACATTCTACGAATTTGGCGATTTAACCCCTGAGTTAAAATGATCTTAAATTCTTTAGGGGCTGTTTGTGTAACCTTACACTTTTTGGTAACAGTATCTAAAATTGGAATGCCGTTGGCCATTTTAGATACAAATTGGCGATTAAGGGGCTTGTCTACGGTGACGACGTATTCTTTTTCGTGGTTATTACCCGCACGCAAAATTTTATTAACAATGTCGCCCTCGTTAGTTAAAAATATTAACCCTTCAGAAGGTCTATCTAAGCGCCCAATTGGAAATATACGATCGGGGTAATTAACCGCCTTAACAATATTGCTTTGGATTTTACGTTCTGTTGTACACGTTATACCCACCGGTTTATTGTAAGCAATATAAACGCGTTTAGGTGGCGTTTTTAATGGTTTACCATCGACCAATACTACATCGGTTGCTGCAACCTTCACGCCCATTTCTGGCGCATTACCATTAACTGACACACGACCTTGCTCAATATATTTATCGGCTTCACGGCGTGAACAAAAACCTGTTTCACTAATAAATTTATTTAAACGTTTTAATTCGGTCATATCACTTAATGGTATTAATTTTTTAGGGTCGCTAGTGTATACCCAAACCACCTAAAAATGCGAGTTAAGCCACCGATTTAATGTCGGTTAATTTGCGCCACAGCACTTCAAGCGGGCCTTGTTTAAAATAACGACTATAAAATAACGTAAATAATAACTGCACAGCAACTAAGCTGCCAGCAACTAACCAGTAATCTATTCTATTAAAGCTAAGTATCCACTCTGGAAATAACACTCTATAAATAAGCAATTGCATAACTGTTTGGCTTATATACAGTGTGAATGCCATGCGACCCGCCTGCTGTATTAGTTTGCCAAACTGTGGGCTATTATTACAAAACTTAACAATTACATGAATATAAAGCCCAGCCATACACAGAGCAGCGAACATGTTAGAAATTTCTTGTAAACTCATACCCAAACCACCAGTAAGCGTTGATGTGCTTAGTCGTATACTACAAAATATAAGTACACCTAAGGCACACACCCACAACTGCTGATTTGATAGACCTTTGTTAAATATTCCCTCTTTAAACGCGTAAATGCCAATTAGCATGATTCCAACGCACATCCACATCGTCATTAACGGCACTGTTATTAGCATAAGAATATTTATATAAAGATTTTCACTAAAATAGTCACTGTAATGGGGGCTAAATAACTCGATAAACTCGGCAGAATCACGAAAGCTCTGATCGTCAGGAATAGTGAACAACACTAAAAACGTAACCACCGCCGAGAGCCCAGTAAACTCGAGCCCTCTTTGCAATAGCTTTGGGTTGTCGGTGTCTAGATATTTAATAATAAACCAGCCAGACACTCCATAAACAAATAAAATATCACCAGCCCAAAGTAAAAAGCCATGTATTAGACCAAAAATTATGAGCCAATATAATCTACTTTTTATTTGCACAGATGATTTAAAACGCTGCCATTGAATATACAAACCTGCGCCAAAAAGTAAGCTAAACAGCGTTCTAAATCGGCCTTCTATAAACAGTATATTCAAGTATTCAATGAGGGTGTCGCTTACAGGGGGGATAGTTAAAGGCACATAACCAAATTCCATAAAACCAAAGGCATAGCCATTCATAAACACTAAACCAAGCACGGCAATGCCGCGAATAAAGTCCATATTATAATTACGCATTAAAGCTATTTTCCGTTAAATATTATTTTTATAGCTGTCGGCCCAGTCAACCGACTTCTGGTAAAGCTCTGGTAGTATATCACTTTGTATATTTAAAAATATAACAGCTTGTTCGAGTGCCCACCAGCTGCCGGTTTCGTATGCTTTAACAACTTTTAAAATGTAATACAGTGTGTTTTTTTCTTCGAGCAAAGCTGCTTTTATATCATCCTGAAAAGGTAATTTTTCAACAAGCAAGCTCATTGGCTGATCTAAAACAGCATCAAGGAGCGAAAATAAGCCGGTTAAAAACGCCTCTCCTGACTGATGCTTGGCCACTTTTTTAGCAATCAATTCACAAAAGCGCGCACGTACGACGCACACTTGCATTAGCTCTGCAGGCTTTTTACCAGCGGTGTGAGCAGTAACAATTAAACTAACAAACTTTTTTAACCGCTCCTGGCCCAAATAAACCAGCGCTTGCTTTAAGGAGGCTATTTTACTTTGTATGGGAAATACGCCGCTGTTAATTAAACGTAGTAATTTATAAGCCAATGCGGCATCCAATTCAAACAACGCTGCTATTTTGGTTAAATCTGGATTCGGGCCCATTATTTCAGCATATATTGCAACGACTAACCCGTAGTTATAATCAATGTCGTTGTGCTTCATCATGGTGGGTTTTGCAAAAAAGTAACCTTGAAAGTAATCAAAGCCCATGCCAGCGGCAACTTCGTATTCTTCCTGAGTTTCTATTTTTTCGGCCAACAACTTAATTTGTTTGTGATCTTTGAGCTTTTTTATAATAGGGTGAATATCGTTTAATGGGGTTATGGTTATATCAAATTTTATGAGTTTAACCAGCTTTAAAAAGCGATCCCATTGCGGTTTGTAAACAAAGTCATCAAGGGCTAAATTAAAATTACTATGAAAGAGATCTCGGCATAACTCGTAATTTGTATCAGTGGGCTCTATGCTTTCAAGAAGCTCTATTACAACGTCTTGGCACGGTAAAAAGGCACATAGGTCAAGCTCTAAAGATTCAGGCCCAATGTTGATGAGTGCTTTTTTACCAGAGGTGATATGGCGTGTGCCCAAGTTAAGTTGATTTTCCATAATAAGCCGCGCAGTTGCCTGCCCTTCGGCTATATCAGGAAAAAAGTTTTTAGGACTGTCCCTAAAAAGTAGCTCGTAAGCAACTACTTTTTGACGCCGATTGAAAATTGCTTGCCTTGCAACAAATACAGACACTTCACCTACTTTATTTCATTCCATTAATACCAAGTTATTAATAGCGTAAATAATCTAAAATGTCACTGCGCTTAAGTTAAATTAAACAAACTTTATCGGTACAGAGTTGAAATGTAATCACTTGCAACCTGAGACCACGAAAAGCGTACTGCTTTAGCATTAGATTTTATTTGCTGCCATTTTTTGGGATGTTGTTTATAAAATGCTAGCGTTTCGGTTAAACATGAAAGCAAAGTATGTGTTTGCTCACGTAATGTTGCACCATTAAAACTGAACCCATTTTTATTGTGTTTTACCGTATCTTTTAATCCGCCAACACTATGTACCAAACAAGGTTGGCCTGCGCGCATAGCCAGCATTTGGCTTATTCCGCAAGGCTCAAACGAACTAGGCATTAAAAATAAATCACCTAATTGATACATTAAATCACCTACTCTTTGCGCATAACCTTTTAAAAAAAGTAAATTTTCGTTACGTGCCATGGCTTTTGTAAACAATGCTTCTAGCGCTTTATCGCCAGAGCCTAATATGATTAAACGCCCCCCCTGTTTATTAATACTATTACATACTGCGTCTATCGCAAGTTCACCATTTAGTGGCTGACATAATAACAATACTTTTTGTTCTGTGAGTCTACCTACGCTTGTAACAATTGGCCCATTATTTGGTGTCGCTTTAAATTGCTTTAATCGTTGGTGCGCAATGTAGTGAACGCTTTCAAGTTGTTCGCTGTTGCTCATCCAAGCAAATAAGCTTTTTTCTGCCTCGTTGTACAAGTCGTCCATAACTGCATTTGCAACTTCCAATGCAGGGTATTCACAGCCATTCAAAATGCCGACCACTTTACCTTGATCGGCTGCATTTTGTAGGTCTTGTTCAAGCCCCTCACCACCAAAAAAGCCATCATTGTAATTACTGGGTTTAAGCACTTCTTGGCTGTAGGTAGGTGACACTAAATGAATTTTGTCTGCTAAATTAATGGCGCTACGCATTGGGTTAAAACAATTTGCATACCTTGGGTCGCACAATTGTTGCCCGTTGTAACTTAATGATGGAAACCAAGCTTCTAAGCTCGATTCATCGTGCTTAAAAGGCCTTATTCCTTGTAGTGCTAAATTGTGCACTGTGTACGCTAAATGTATATCGTGTAAAGCACTGTAACGCGGCTCAAACTTAAGTAAAACAGAAACGCATGCGCTATGCCAGTCATGTAAATGCAGTGTACTAGGGCGTTTAAGTAGTCCTTGCAGTAATGCTTCGCAAACAGCCGCATTAAAAAGCGCAAACTTTGTTGCATCGGTTGCAAATGGCCTACCCGGTGCATCATTACAATAAACGCTACCCGATTCACTAAACATTGGATGGCTTATTACAAATTGAGTTATGTTATTTTTTGTTTGATCCACTTTAAACAAGGTCATTACATGAGATTGAGCATTAAACGCAACGGTTACTTCACCTATGTAATGCCTATTTAATGGCTCAAATCCATAGTCTGGGATCACCACATCAACCGATACGCTATGCTTTGCAAGAGCCTTCGGGGCATCACGGACTACATCTGCTACACCGCCTACTTTAGCGCCAGGTAACGCATCGTTCTCTGCTGCAACCATTAATACATGCATTAATTTACTACTTCCTTTGTTTTAATAAGCTCACCCGCTTTAGGGCAAGCTTGTTTTGCCTAACTCTGTATTAAGCTAGTTTCTTATTTTCTTGTGTTTGACGCTCTAACTTTTTAGCAAGTTCACTAAGCATGTCGCGGGTAACAAGTACAATGCCTTTTTTTGATACCCTAAAACCATTTTCTTCATCTGCTTTACGGTCAAACCCTATTTCAAGCCCTGCAGGTATTTCACAACTTCTGTCTATTATTGCACGTTTAATTTTACATCCGCGGTTAATAATAGCACCTGGTAAAATAACCGATTGTTCAATTTCACAAAACGAGCGCACATGCACGTTAGAAAATAACAATGATTTTCTTACTGCCGACCCCGAAATAATACACCCTCCAGAAACTGTAGAATCAAGGGCCATTCCTCGCCTATCGTCATCATCAAATATAAATTTAGCTGGGGGTAATTGCTCTTGGTATGTCCAAATTGGCCACGCTGGATCGTACAGATCAAGTTGAGGCTCAGGCATAACAAGCTCCATGTTAGCCTCCCAAAATGAGTCGAGTGTTCCTACATCGCGCCAATATGGCTGACCTTCCTGTTGAGGGTCTCTAAATGGGAATGCAAAAACGTTATGCTCTTCAATAATAGCGGGGATTATGTCATGCCCAAAATCACGTCCTGAGCCTTCATTTTCAGCATCTTTCTTAAGTTGCTCAAATAAGAACTCAGTATTAAATATGTAGTTACCCATTGATGCTAAGCATGTACCCGGCTTGCCTGGCACTGAACTTGGCATAGCTGGCTTTTCATCGAAACGACAAACACGGCTTTCTTCATCTACTGTCATTACACCAAAGGTATCTGCAGCTTCTTCAACAGGTACTTCAATACAACACACGGTCATATCAGCCCCTTTTTGAACATGCTCAGCAAGCAATGCACCATAATCCATACGATAAACGTGGTCACCTGATAAAATCATTACATATTTAGGTAACTCATGACGAATAATATCCATATTTTGAAAAACAGCATCGGCGGTGCCGCAATACCATTCATCACCATGGCGTTGTGATGCAGGTAATATTTCAACCGATTCACCTAATTCCTTTTTAAAGTGCCCCCAAGCTCGATTTACGTGGCGAATAAGTGAGTGAGATTTATACTGTGTTGCTATACCCACACGCCTAACACCCGAGTTGATACAGTTAGACAAAGGAAAATCAATAATTCTGTGTTTACCACCAAAGTAAACGGCTGGTTTTGCACGCCAGTCGGTCAATTCGTGCAGGCGAGAACCACGACCACCAGCCAGTATTAACGCATACGTTTCTCTAGTTAGGCTACTTATGTAGCGATTTGCATAATTAGGCATACTATTCTCTCCATTTATCTAACTTTTAGTGGCTTTACTGGTAGTTGTCGTTGAGTCAGTGTCACTAGTATTGAGTGGGGTTAAATGCCAAATGTCGTCACTGTATTGGCGTATGGTCCTATCACTTGAAAATATGCCACTGGCAGCGGTATTTAAAATACTCATTTGCGTCCAATAAGCTTGATCAGCATAGGCTTTATCTACTTGCTTTTGTGCAGATACGTAGCTTTCGAAATCGTGTGCAACAAGCCATGGATCGTGTGGGCTCTTAATTGCATTAATTACATCGTCAAATAGGCAAGGTTCAAATAAATTAAAGTGCCCGCTTTCTAGCAAGTGCATAACATTGGCTAAGTCGCTATTTTGTTCAATTAAATGTGCGGGGTTATAACGCGATTTAATATCATCAATCTGATGTGCCTCTGCACCAAATAAGAAGAAATTATCGGCACCAACGGCATCTCTAATTTCGATATTGGCGCCATCTAACGTGCCAATAGTTAATGCACCATTCATCATGAACTTCATATTACCGGTGCCTGAAGCTTCTTTACCGGCAGTTGAAACTTGCTCAGACAAATCAGTAGCTGGACAAATAACTTCCATGGCTGTCACATTGTAATTAGGTAAAAAAGCCACGCGTAAATACGACGACGCGAGGGGATCTTTATTGATCACATCTGCCACATTATTGATTAGCTTAATTATTTTTTTAGCCATGTAGTAACCCGGTGCAGCCTTACCACCGAGTAAAACACAACGTGGCACTAACCCTTGTGTATCACCACGGCGAATGCGGTCATATAAATGGATAACATGGAGTATATTTAGTAACTGACGCTTGTATTCATGAATCCGTTTAACTTGTACATCAAACATCATGGATACATCAAACTCTACACCACAGCGCTCTTTCACTAAATCAACTAAACGTTGTTTGTTTGTTACTTTGGCTTTTTGCCACTGTGCTTGAAATGATGTGTCATCATAAAAACGACGTAGCTGGTTTATTTGAGCAAAGTCACGTACCCAATCGGTGCCTATTTTCTCACTAATCAATTCACTCAATGTAGGGTTACAATGGGCAAGCCAACGGCGAGGTGTAACCCCATTGGTTTTGTTATTAAACTTGTTAGGCCAAAGTGTATAAAACTCTTTAAATAAACCCGCTTTTAATAGCTCTGTATGCAGTGCAGCAACACCATTAACTGAATAGCTCCCTACAATGGCTAAATAAGCCATGCGAATTTGCGGTTCGCCACCTTCCTCTATTAGTGATAGCTCTCGCTGTTTATTAACATCACCAGGCCAATGCTGTGCAACTTCAGCTAGAAAGCGTGCGTTTATCTCAAATACTATTTCTAAAATACGGGGTAACAATTTTGAAAATAATGAAACTGACCATTTCTCTAACGCCTCTGGCAATAATGTATGATTTGTGTAGGCCATTGTTTTTGTAGTTATTTGCCATGCATCATCCCAGTCGAGCTCGTAATCATCAACTAATACTCGCATAAGCTCTGCCACTGCAATACTTGGATGAGTATCGTTTAATTGAAAAACATGGTAATCGGCAAAATCAGTAAAGCTTTCACCATGATCACTCACCCACTGATCAACAATGTCTTGAATACTCGCTGATGATAAAAAGTATTGTTGGCGTAGTCGTAGCTCTTTACCATTTTCACTGCTGTCGTTAGGGTAAAGTACCATAGTGATTTGTTCGGCTAAGTTTTTTTGTGCAACGGCTTCTGAATAACTACCCGCGTTAAATTCAGTTAGGTTAAATTCGTCGGTCGCTTCAGACTTCCATAAGCGAAGCGTGTTTACAATATTGTTTTTATAACCAGGAATGGGCACATCATAAGGCACTGCTAACACGTCATGGCTACTAACCCACTGGCGGTGTTCCCTACCTTGTTTATCAGTATAGCTATTTACATAACCACCGAACTTAATGCGCTTAGAATGCTCGGGAGCACTTAGCTCCCAAGGGTGACCCTCACGAAGCCAATTATCGGGTTGCTCTATTTGATTACCATCACTAATTGATTGGTTGAACATTCCGTATTCGTATCTAATGCCGTAACCCACAACGGGTAAAGCTAAACTTGCACAGCTATCTAAAAAACACGCAGCTAAGCGCCCTAAGCCACCATTACCAAGGCCTGCATCGTGCTCTGCGTCTTCGACCGTTTCAATTTCGGTACAATATTCTTGTAGTGCCGATGACACTTGATCCTCTAAATCAAGATTTAATACCGCATTGCCAAGAGCACGCCCCATTAAAAACTCAAGTGAAAGGTAACTGGTTTTTCTGCTTTTTTGCTGTTTTATTTTTTTATTCGTTTCTCGACACCGTGCAACTAAACGATCGCGGATCGTCAATGCTAATGCATGGTACAAATACAACTGCGATTCACCGACTTTGTCTCGCCCTAGGGTGTAATAAAAATGGCGCGTTAAATCATCTTTTAAGGTGCTTTCGTCTATTACTGGGCCTTCTTGCCACCCTTTTACAACACATACTTGTTCTACTTGCTTAGCCATTAGCTACGTCCTCTAAGTTAGCACTAAAAACCCAACTACTTTGTGCAGAAATTTCAACGGGTGCATCTTGGTGAGTTGTGAAAGATGCATTATTTACACTTGATAAAACCATTTGCCACGAGGCATTAATAGGTGATGGAGGCAACTGACAACTGACTGGCTTTTTATTAGCGTTGAATACAATAAGTAATGCGTGTTTATTTTGCTTATCAAGCAAGCTATACATTAAAAATTGACGCGAATTCTCATGCCAATGCGAATCTGTCATAGTGTCACCTGTTTCGGTAAACCATTTCACTGTGAAACGTTCATCTATATCGTCTAAAAACACACTGTGCTTAAATGCACTGTGAGCACGCCTAATTTTAAGTGCGTCGTCTATAAATTGAGTCAATGAATGATTAAGCTGTGAGTCTTTCCAGGCAAGCCAACTCGTACGATTATTTTGACAATATGCATTGTTATTCCCTCCTTGCGAATGCCCTATTTCACTGCCAGCAGCAATCATAGGCACGCCTTTAGAAAGGATTAATGTAAGTAAAAAGTTTTTTTGCTGTTGTAATCTTAATGCGGCTATTTTCTCATCAGTGCTAAAGCCTTCTGCCCCGCAATTAAATGAGTAATTAGCACTGTGGCCATCTCTGTTATTTTCGCCATTAGCTTCATTGTGTTTATGCTCGTAACTCACTAAATCTGCAAGGGTAAATCCATCATGGCTGGTTATAAAATTAATACTATTTAATGGGCCACGTTGGCTATGCTCAAATATATCAAACGAGCCATGTAAGCGTTTAGCTACGTTGGCTATAATCCCTTCATCGCCTTTCCAAAAACGACGAATTACATCTCGGTATTGGTCATTCCACTCTCTCCAAGGTGGAGGAAAAGCCCCGAGTTGATACCCACCAGGGCCAATATCCCATGGCTCACTAATTAACTTTACCTTATTTAAAACAGGGTCTTGAGCAATAGTTTGTAAAAACGTATGCGCTGAACTAAACCCAGCCTTTGAGCGGCCCAGTATTGTTGCTAAATCAAATCTAAAGCCATCAACACCCATTACTTCAACCCAATATCGCAAGCTATCAAGCACTAACTGCAACGTTTTTGGGTGATCTATATTAATGGTGTTACCACACCCCGTATCGTTTATGTATACATTGGGATGAGCTTCTACTGTACGGTAATAAGCAAGGTTATCTAAGCCGCGCAACGACAATATGGGGCCATCATTACCCGCTTCTGCTGTATGGTTGTAAACAACATCTAAAATAACTTCAATATCTGCAGCATGAAGCTCCTTAACCATCTGTTTAAACTCGCTAATATCGTCGTTTACCAAATAGTCTTTGTGAGGAGTAAAAAAGTTAAGCGTGTTGTATCCCCAATAATTTTGTAGGCCTTTGCCTGTTAAAAATTGCTCGCTAATAAAAGCATGCACAGGGAGTAGCTCTATTGCTGTTACACCAAAACTTTTTAAATGGTCAATAAAATGCGGGTGGCTCAACCCTAAAAATTTCCCTTGCAGAGCTTTAGGTATTTTAGGATGACGACACGTAGTCCCTTTTACATGACACTCATAGATAACTGTTTTAGACCATCTGTGATTCGGTTTTTTATGTTTATACGAATCAATTGATGACACTTTTGATTTTGGTATATCAATGGCATTGTTTACGGTACTTTTGGTGCCTATTGGCATTTGGCCATAATGGCGTTCACTCCATGTAAACTCACCAAATAAATCTTTTGCGTAAGGATCAATTAATAATTTATGTTCATTAAATAGCGAGCCAGTATCAGGGTTATATTCGCCCTCAACCCTAAACCCATAAAGTGCCCCAGTGGTGAGAGGTGCAATATGAATACTCCAAATACCACCTTCATTTATATTCATAGCCACTTTTAGTATTTCAGAGTGGCCACTTTTATCAAATAAACACACATACGCTTGTGTCGCTTTTGGCGCGTACAATGAAAAATTAACGCCATTTAAATGCAAGCTCGAGCCGAGAGGCTCAACAAGGCCGTGAGTTACTTCAAATTGATTACTCATCTTGTACCTTTTGCAAATAAATTGTTGTTAAGCCACCAATAGCAATAGTGATGCTTTGGTTAAAACCATGTTGAGGATTGTCGTTAGTGACAACAGTATTTGATTGGTTTTGCGATACTTTAATACCAGAACCAAAAAATTCCCTTTCATCCGTGTTTATTATTACTTTATAAACGCCTTTGCTCGGAACGCCTAAGGTATATTCTTGATATGACATAGGCGTAAAGTTTGCAATCACAACGACAAAGTCATGGGCATTTTTAGCATAACGTACAAAACTTAAAATGCTTTGCTCGTTATTATTGTTGTCAATCCAATCAAATCCAGCGGCACTTGAGTCAAGTTCATACAGCGCAGGTTGGTTTTTATAGACCTCATTTAACGTTTTTACTGTCTGCTTTATACCTTTATGACTGTCATGTTCTAGCAAATGCCAATCAATAGAATGATCATGCCCCCACTCAGCCCGTTGAGCTATTTCCCCCCCCATAAATAACAACTTTTTGCCTGGGTGTGCCCACATAAATGCATAATAAGCACGTAAATTTGCGAATTTTTGCCAATCATCGCCCGGCATTTTTTCAATGAGCGCGCCTTTTCCATGAACAACTTCGTCATGACTAAGTGGTAAAATAAAGTTTTCACTAAATGCATATACCATCGAAAATGTGATTTCGTGATGGTGATGTTGTTTATAAAGTGGATCACGCTGCATATATAATAAGCTGTCGTTCATCCACCCCATATTCCATTTATAACCAAAACCTAAGCCATTATGCTCTACACTTTGTGTGACTCCCGGCCAAGCAGTCGACTCTTCTGCCACCATCATAATGCCAGGGTTGTTTTTATAACTGCGTAAATTAACCTGTTTGAGGCATTCAATTGCACCGAGGTTTTCGCGACCACCATAACAATTAGGTATCCACTCACCTTCTTTGCGGCTGTAATCTAAATACAGCATTGACGCAACGGCATCAACCCTCAAACCATCTAAGCCAAATTGATGAAGCCAATACATTGCATTAGAAATTAAAAAGCTCTTAACTTCTGGGCGGTCATAATTATAAATATAAGTATTCCAATCTGGATGAAAGCCTTGGCGCATATCGGCATGCTCGTACAAATGTGTGCCATCAAATCGATGCAAGCCATGGGGATCACTTGGGAAATGCCCCGGTACCCAATCAAGTAAAATCCCTACGTTATTTTTATGGCATTGCTCTACAAAATATTTAAAGCTGTTGTAATCGCCAAAACGACTGGTTGGAGCAAACAGTCCAACAGGCTGATAGCCCCATGAACCATCAAACGGGTATTCACTTATGGGCATAAGCTGTAAGTGGGTAAAGTTCATTTCAAGTGCGTAACTAACGAGTTTGTCGGCAAGCTCGGTGTAACTCAAATAACGATTGTCTTCACCTCGCTGCCACGACGCTAAGTGCACCTCATAAATACTGATTGGTGCGTCTATATGATTACGCTTTTGCCTATTGCTTATTGCTTGTTCACTTAACGCTATTGCCTCTGGTTTGTATTGAAGAACACTCGCAGTACCTGGAGCCTGTTGCATTTTAAAAGCGTAAGGATCTGCTTTTTCTATTACCTCACCACTTTGCGCTGTAATTGAAAATTTGTAGCACATATCTGCTTTAAGCTCGGGAATAAATAACTCCCATACACCACTGGCAGGGTGAAAACGCATAAAATGTCGATTCGCTTGCCAAAAATTAAACTCACCAATAATAGATACACTGGCTGCATTGGGTGCCCACAAACAAAAACGAACGCCATCTACATCTTGCTGGTTGGTAAAGTGCGCACCAAAGTGCAAATATGCATGCTCTAAACTGCCCTCATTAAATAAGTACATGGCATCAGTATCAAGCTCACTGTTAAAACTATATTCATCAAAAAACGTAGTTGAAGTGTCGCTATATTTGGCTGTACATAAATAAGGCGAGGTAGGCAACTGACTTACACGGGCTATAAATAAATCACTGTGCTTATATCTTTGCGTTTCAACTAGTTGATTGTCAATTAACAAAGAAACATGTTGGGCATCAGGTAAATATACACGTACTTCTATATTTGATTCACTTACTTTATGTGCACCTAAAAAGCTAAATGGGTCTTTAAATCGCCCTATGTTAAGTGCATTAACTTGGTCATCGTAGTCAACGCTTTGAGGTTTAGGTAATACCGAACTATTTGAAGCTGTACTGCTCATTTAACCTTTCCTTATTGAATCGATTGCAGCTAAAAGCGTGGCGTTATTTGCAAAAATTTCTTCACATGTATGCGTTAATACACGTCGCCAATTTGGATATTCTTTGTCTGTACCAGGAATATTCACCGGATATTGCTGTTCATCTAAATCATCTATTTGTAGTGCAAACAATCGAGAATCTGAGCCAGCTAAACACTGGCTAAGCGCACTGTAAACCGACTTAGCATCGCTGTGTATCGTTAATGTAAGATTAGCTGTAGCATTGATAAAACGAAGCAATCGCATTTTTTCATCGATTCTCTGATTGGTAATTTGCGTTGATTGTTCGTCGTCAATTAAATGATATTGTTGTTTTATAGCTATGTCATCGTGCTGCCACCAGCCTGTAAAGGGCGGTACATCGTGATTTGCAATCATCAATAAGCACTGAGGGGGTAATTCGTGTAACGGTAAAAAATCACCATCGTTCTGCTTTTCAAAATAAAATAAACTGTTTGAAAAAATACCACTGCATGCTAATGCATGTTTTACTTCTGGAGGAACAATGCCTAAATCTTCACCTATAACTATGCTTTGATTAATATGCGACTCTATTTTCAAAATAGCCAGCAAATGTTCGAAGGGGTAGTAAATATAGCAACCATCTCGGTGACCACTACTTTCAAAACACCACCACAAGCGGCGAATAGCCATAACATGGTCGATTCTTAGCCCGCCTACATTCTGCATATTTTCACGAATTAAAGAACGGTAAAATGAGTAATTATTGTGTGCTAAACTTTGCGGGTTTAAAGCCGGTAACCCCCAATCTTGCCCGCCCTCAGCCCAAGGATCAGGCGGTGCACCCACACTGGCATTATCGGCGAATAATGACCGTTGTGATTTGAACTCAACACCATCGCCAGCACACCCAACAGCTAAATCATTAATCAGACCTATTGCCATCCCCCCTTTCTTGGACCGCTCTTGACATAAGCCAAGTTGAAGATGCGCTTGCCACTGTAAGTAATAATCAAAAAGAGGGGTTTGTGAATCTATTGTTTGTAAGGTGGGCTGGTGTTTATCGCAAAAAGCATTGAATGCATCACGACGATGCTTACTGGCTGTTAATTCAAAATGGTTGTACAGTGCTTTAAATAATTTATATTTAACGCAACTAACATCCTCGTAATTAATAAACTGTCCGCTTTTATCTAAAAGAGAAGTCGCCTCATTACTTTGCAAAATTTTTGCTAACTCAGCATTGTTTTTACTGTCTTCGCACAAATCAACAGAAATGTATAAAGGATTTAGTAACGCACGACTATTAGGGCTATATGGGCTTGCACGCTCAGGCATGTCGCAAAACAGCAAATGCAGAGGGTTGAGCAAAATGTAATCCATATTGTGCTCACAGCACAAATCAACAAGTGTGAGTAAGTCTGAAAAGTCGCCAATTCCCAGTCTTTCATTATTTTTAAGCGTATATAACTGAACCGACACCCCCGTTTTTTTTGTATCTTCAACTTGAAAAACACGCTCGGGCACAGACCATATCTCAGTACTTGCGTGCTGTTCGCCTACTGTAATGCCTGCGTGGTAATACCCTGTTGGCATTGGAGGTAAAGGCAGTGCAATTTCTATATAACGGACACCATTAAAGTGGTATTCACCTGTAATTATTAAATCATCAAGGTTAGTAAATTCACACTTTATACCCAGTTGCTCAACACTCACTGATGCAGTTTGGCTAAGTTGTCTGTCATCTATTTTAATTTTTAAATAACAGTCTGTTTGATCAACTAAACTCACATTTGGCAACAATTGCATCCAAGGCAGTACATCAAGCTTGTAGTTTAATTGAGCTATTTCATCATGATTGTTGGTATCAACACCACAACATTGCAGGGCACGCTTACGTGTATCTTCACTAAAAAATATCTGCTCGCCTGTGTATTTAGTGAACTCATAACCAATACCATGTAAGTAAAACAACTGCGAAAGTTCGTTCATTTACAGGCCTTAATTAATACGTTGGGTGTTAACAATACTATTTTCAGTGCCAAAACTGTTAGCCTCATAAGCGTCCGCTTTATGATCGTTATCCCAAAATTCGCCATTAATTAAATAACGAAAGTGGTACTTTTGATCCAGAGGAAGGCGTTGTTTGCATTTAAACACACCTTGTTTTTTATTAAGCTTCATTGGCACGGGCTGCCAACTGTTAAACTCACCAATCAAGCAGACTTCTTGAGCATCTGGGTGAGCAAACTCAAAGGTGATTTCCGCTTCATCTTTTGTTTTAAAAAATCGTTTATGCAACATAGTAGGCTCCAACTAAACAGTAAAAGGTATTTAATTATTGCCACAGGGCCTATTTTTAAGCTGGCGATGTGGGATTGTATTCATTCAAACTTTAAGCTAATCGTAGTAAAGCAAAATTTTGTTTACGCAATATTACAGTGCAACAAGTCTTTTTTATCGCACTTTATTAGTGCGTAAAACATAAAATATAAATATTAAGAACTACATATTTAGTACACAGCAATTTTCAAACCAATTGGAATGATTTAAACCATTTAATACTTATCTTTATTAAACTGATGGCTTGGTTTGAAGTAATGAGAGAGCTTACTCAATAAACTGCTTTTGTTACGTATTCACATCAGTGATAATACACATCAAGTTAACGCTCTGAAATATCGTAAATTTCATGTTGAAAAAAAGCATTTTATTAACTATGGCATTAATTTTTTTAGTTGTCGCAGTGTTTATTATTTCCTCAATCTACACCTTATATAGTAAAAAGGAAATTTCATTCGACCCTAAACTCAAAGAAATATCAGGCATTGAATTTGATAAGCGCGAGCGCTTGTGGGCAATTAATGATGGGGGCGACGATCCAAAGCTTTACCGCTTAAATAAAGATGGGTCGATTGCGCAAGAAATTTTAGTATCTAATGCTAAAAATATTGATTGGGAAGACATGACTCAAAATAAATTTGGTCATTTCTTTTTAGGTGATTTTGGCAACAATAAAAATGATAGGCGTTGGCTGACTATTTATAAAATAGAGAATCCAATTGATATCAAAACCGATACAACAAATGCCGAAATAATAAAGTTTACGTACCCTGAAATGGATGGCAATCCAATAAAACCAAGTAATCGTAATTTTGATCTAGAAGCGTTTGTAGCCTTGGGTCGCCACCTTTATTTATTCACTAAAAACCGCACAGAACCTTTTGATGGCATTACAAATTTATACAAAGTAGGCGACCACGCTGCTAACTTTAAAGCCCAATTAATAGGATCTTTTAAAACCTGTACAACAATGGAAAAACTGTGCTGGATAACCTCTGCAGCATTAAGCCCAGATCGTAAAAAACTTGTACTTCTCGACTCTACCAGTATTTGGTTATTTGAAAACTTTGAAGATGATCAGTTCTTTTCCGGTGATGTGTCAAAAATAGATTTAGGCATCATTACACAAAAAGAAGCCATCACCTTCTATGACGACAATACAATTGTGTTCACAGATGAAGAGTTTAAGGGCATAGGGGGTAACGCCTACTCCATAAAGCTTGATACAGCAAAAAAAGTAATTGTTAAACGCGCTAACCCCATACTGAAATAAGCTATAAATTCATAAATGAAATACATTAACGCTTAAACTTGGTCTCTAAAATGACCGAAGAAGTTGTGCGTTCTACACCATCTAAATTACCAATGTCATCGAGTAAATGGCTGAGTTTTTCTAAGTTTTGTGCTTGTACCACTGCAATTAAGTCAAACTCACCACTAATAGCATAAAGCTGCGATATGGCATCAATTTGCTTTAGTTCAATATTCGTTTTAGTGGTCAGCTTTTGAATCACTTTAATTGATACATGTGCCGATACCATTTTACTTAAAAAAGCATCGCCGTAATCAACGCTATAGCCTTTAATCACACCCGTTTCTTCTAATTTAAGCATCCTACTTTGTACTGTAGAACGAGATAAATTAAGAAGCCTAGCTAAATCAGAAATACTCGCTCTGGCGTTGGTTTTAAGGACAGAAAGTAGCTTTTCATCTTGTGGAGTTATCATATTGCTTATTTATTTCGTTATTTTGACTTTTATTGTAATCAATTTTCAAAAAATAGCACTGCAAATTTAACCTATAACCTTCGATAATAACCATTAATAACAAAAATTATCTAGCTGAGAAAACGCTAACGTTTTTATTTTGCTAATATTTATTCAATATTCACAATTTTTAGGTGTACATAATGCAAGTAACAAGAGACTTATTTAACGATGTAATGGTGCCAAACTACAATCCGTCGGCAGTTATTCCAGTTCGCGGCGAAGGCTCACGTGTGTGGGATCAAAATAACAATGAGTTTATTGATTTTGCAGGCGGTATTGCTGTTAATTGTTTAGGCCACTGTCACCCAGCGCTTGTATCTGCTTTGAAAGAGCAAGGCGAGAAAATTTGGCACTTATCAAATGTCATGACTAATGAGCCAGCCCTGCGTTTAGCGCAAAAAATGGTTGAAGCGACATTTGCGGATAAAGTGTATTTTGCAAACTCAGGCGCAGAAGCCAACGAAGCGGCTCTTAAGCTTGCTCGTCGCTTTGCACTTGATAAGTTTGGCGCAGAAAAATCACAAATCATTGCGTTTAACAAAGGCTTTCACGGCCGGACATTTTTTACCGTAACAGTGGGCGGACAAGCAGCTTACTCTGATGGCTTTGGCCCTAAACCTGGCGACATTATGCATTGTGATTACAACGATATTGCAGCATTTGAAGCACTTATTAGTGATAAAACGTGTGCCGTAATGATGGAGCCACTACAAGGTGAAGGCGGCATTATTTCACCAACAGATGAATTTGCTAAAAAAGTACGCGAGTTATGTACTAAGCACAATGCACTGCTAATTTTTGATGAAGTACAAACAGGCGTTGGCCGCACTGGCGATTTATACGCTTACGAAGGTTTAGGTGTAGTGCCCGATATTTTGACGACTGCTAAAGCGTTAGGCGGTGGTTTTCCTATTGGCGCTATGATCACTCGTACTCATATCGCAGAGCACTTAAAAGTAGGTACGCATGGCTCTACTTATGGTGGTAACCCACTAGCGTGTGCAGTAGCAGAAGCTGCCTTTGATACTGTTAATACTGAAGATGTATTAAATGGCGTAAAGGAACGTGAGCAACTATTTCGCGAAGGCTTAACTGCAATAAACGAAAAATACAATGTGTTTAGCGAAGTGCGTGGTAAAGGTTTATTAATTGGTGCTGTATTAAACGAGCAATTTGCAGGACGTGCACGCGACTTTTTAGTGGCGAGTGCTAACAATGGTTTAATGAACTTAGTAGCAGGTATGGATGTGATTCGTTTTACACCTTCTCTAGTGATCCCATTTGAAGATATTAAAGAAGGCTTAGCACGTTTCGATAAAGCAATTAACGATGTTGTAAACGGTTAATAAAGTTAAATTAGCACGGCTGCCGTGCTACTGGAGCATGCACTAAATGCAAGTATTACGTCCTATTACAGCCAACGATTTCGATGCGCTTAAACAAATTGCTATCGAATCAGGCCATGGGTTTACTTCTTTACCTGTTGATGACGAACAGTTAAAAGACAAAATTAGCCGCGCTGAAAAAAGTTTTGCTAAAAATATCAATAAGCCGATAGATGAAAGCTATTTATTTGTCTTAGAGGACAGTGAAACCGGTCAAGTGATTGGCACAACGGCAATTGAAGCGGCGGTCGGCTTAACAGTGCCCTTGTATCATTATCATTTGGGTAAAACGGTTCATCACTCCCCTACGCTTAATGTTTACAACACGGTAGATATTTTGAGCATGTGTAATGATTACACCGGTTGCTCTGAAATATGTACCTTGTTTTTACGGGAAAACAACCGCAAAGGTTTAACCGGCCGCTTTTTATCACGCTCACGCTTTTTATTTATGGCCCAGCACAGCGAACGTTTTGCCGATACCGTCATTGCTGAAATGCGCGGTGTGAGTGACGAACACGGCCACTCACCATTTTGGCAATGGTTACAAGAACACTTTTTCAGTATTGAATTTCCACAAGCAGATCATTTAGTCGGCCTTGGGGATAAAGTGTTTATTAGTGAACTCATGCCTAAGTATCCTATTTACGTAAACTTATTAAGTAAAAAAGCTCAAGCAGTCATAGGCCATGTGCATGAAAAAACCAAGCCAGCCTTAAAACTTTTAGAAAAAGAAGGGTTTGAACACAGAGGTTACGTTGACCTTTTTGATGCAGGCCCAACGGTAGAAGCAAAGCTAGGTAATATTAGAAGTGTAAGAGAGTCGCAAGTTTGCCCAATTACTATTGGCGAGCTTGAGCACATTAGTGAAAAAAGCTCAGATACACTTGCTGTATGCAATCAAGGAGTGAGTGGTTTTAGAGCTACATTTACTCAGCATGCACATTACAACCATGCCAAACATACATTGGTGATCAGCCAAGACGTTGCTGACGCCCTCAAATTAAGTCAAGGAGATGCAGCTCGATTCTTTCGACTGTAAATACACTTATGAACACACAGCTAATTAATAACCAGTGGCACAGCGGCCAAGGGCCAGCATTTACATCTGTGAACCCAAGTAACGGAGAAACTGTTTGGCAAGGCAATGGCGCGAATGCAGATCAAGTAAATAGTGCTATTAAAGCAGCAAGAGCTGCACAATTATCATGGGCCGATACACCGCTGGAAGCGCGAATTGCCCTACTAGAAAACTTCGTACAGCAGTTAAAAGAAAACAGCGAAGAATTTGCCACTATTATAGCCCGAGAAACAGGAAAGCCACTTTGGGAAACGCGCACAGAAGTGGGCGCAATGACGGGTAAAGTGGCTATTTCAATTAAAGCCTACAACGAGCGTACCGGCACAACCGAAAACCCAATGCCAGGTGCAAAAGCTTTTATACGCCATAAACCACACGGCGTTGTGGCTATATTTGGCCCGTATAACTTTCCTGGGCATTTACCTAATGGCCATATTGTACCGGCTATTTTAGCGGGTAACACCGTAGTATTTAAACCGTCTGAGCTAACCCCTCACGTTGCTGAATTTACTTTATCACTTTGGTTAAAAGCGGGCTTACCAGCGGGTGTTATTAACCTAGTGCAAGGTGAGGTAGAAACAGGTAAAGCACTTGCTTCACATAAAGACATAGACGGCTTATTTTTTACCGGCAGCTCAAACACCGGCCATTTATTACATAAACAGTTTGCAGGCCACCCAGGTAAAATATTAGCACTTGAAATGGGCGGTAATAACCCATTAATAGTTAAAGATGTAGCCGATGTAAACGCTGCAGTACACGATATTATCCAGTCTGGCTTTATTACTTCTGGCCAGCGCTGTACTTGTGCCCGCCGCGTGTTTATTGAGAATTCAACCAATGGCGATGCCATTTTAGAAAAACTTATTAGCGCGACTAAAAATATCGTTGTTGACGACAGTTTTGCAACTGACCAGCCATTTATGGGTGCAATGATAAGCGAAAGAGCAGCCCTTGGTATGGTTGCTGCGCAAAAAGAATTAGTTGAAAGCGGCGGCGAAATACTCGTTGAGCTTAAGCAGCTAAAAGCAGGCACCGGCTTTGTAAGCCCAGGTATTATTGATGTTACACATATCGCTAACATGGCCGATGAAGAACACTTTGGCCCGCTTATAAAAGTTTACCGCTACAACAACTTTAACAGCGCAATAGCAGAGGCTAATAACACCAGCTTTGGTTTATCAGCAGGCTTACTTGGCGATAACGAAGATGATTACAGCCACTTTTTAAAACGCATTCGTGCCGGCATTGTCAATTGGAACCGCCCTATTACGGGTGCCTCTAGTGCCGCACCGTTTGGTGGCATTGGCGCAAGTGGTAACCACAGAGCAAGTGCGTATTATGCCGCTGATTACTGTGCCTACCCTGTAGCATCAGTTGAGGCCGATAAGGTAAACCTGCCACAAACTTTAGCGCCAGGCTTAGTAATTGAATAAGTGAATAACCCAATTTAAGGATTTAACATGCACACAAACGTAAATACATTATTTGAGAACCTGTGGGATAACTATTTAGCCGTTACTCCATCGGCAGATAAAATTCATGATCTTTTAGGTTCAACGCAAAAAGATGACATTATTAACGACCATATCGCGCTGCGCACCTTTAATATTGAAAAAGTAGGCCTAGAAAAACTAGCAGCACACTTTTTAGCGCTAGGTTACACAGAGTGCGGCGAATACCACTTTGAAGCTAAAAAGCTCTATGCTAAACACTACGAACATACTGATCCATCGCAACCTAAAGTATTTATTTCTGAACTTTTAGTAGAAAAGTGCTCACCAGCACTTCAAGCAATCGTTACTGACATGGTTGAGCAAATAGATGAAAGTGCAGTTACAGCTGATAATTTTCTATATTCAGGTACGCATTGGCAAGTGTCTACAGATACTTACAAACAACTACTTGCTGAGAGTGAATACGCTGCATGGATGTCAGCTTGGGGATACCGAGCTAACCATTTCACTGTAAACATTAATACGCTTGCTAAGTTTGATAACATTCACGATGTTAATCAAGCACTTAAGGATGCCGGCTTTACGCTTAATACATCAGGCGGTGAAGTAAAAGGCTCGCCAGAGGTGCTACTGGAGCAATCATCAACACTGGCTGATGAATACGCTGTCAGCTTTAGCGACGACGACATGCGCATTCCTAGCTGTTTTTATGAGTTTGCAATACGTTACCCTAAAGCTGATGGTGAACTTTACACAGGCTTTGTTGCAGCGTCTGCAGATAAAATATTTGAAAGCACCAACGCACGATAATAACGCAATTATTGAAAACGTGCTCAAAAGCCAAAATAGTTAAATTAAAAAACAAAACGCCCATATCTAGAGTAGATATAGGCGTTTTAGGGTTTACTATTAAAAATTAGAACATCATGTTAAATACCATTTCAACACGGCGCGGTGATTGCCATGAAGAAGGGGAGCCAAACGTTGCATCTGGATTAAACGCAGCACCATCTTCAGCAATTTCGTTATAATAAGTTACATTACTAGCATCAAATAAATTATAGATATTTAATGATACGTATGCAGAATCAAACACGTCAAAATCACTTAGATCATACTTTATATTTGCATCAACTGTTGCTGTCCACGGAGTTCTACCGAAACTACCACGAGAGAACTTAGTATCACCAACATAATAAGTATCACCATAATGGTAACTAGATTGATCTGGAGAATAACCTGCTCCTAGTGCATTACGAGGACGACCTGATGTTAGACGAGTATTGACACCTAATATTAGCTCTTCAGTAAGTGAATAAGAAGCAAAGATTTTTAATGCGTGGCGTCTGTCATTTGGCAAGTAGCCATTTGCACCATCCATTAGGTAAGGATAATCCCAGTCAGTTGTTAAACCAGCATCATCTTGTCCATTATCCGATTTAACATAACCTTCAGCATTACCATAGCTTTGTGACCACGTGTAATTTGCTTTAAACATCCATTGACCATCCCATGCTCTTTCGAGCATTAAATCAATAGCGTTGTAGTTACGCTTAGCATCTGGGTAACCTAACTGCTCTGCAGTAAAACTGTAATCTTCTAGTGTACCATCACCATCTTGATCGTATTGAAACGAAACTCCCTCACCAGGATTGAATAGAAGGAAATGGTCGTCATCTATACCAATACTTTGAAATGCTTTTTCTGTACTACCATCATCAATTACACTTTTAAGTTCGCGGCGCGTGTATTTAATACCAATAGACCAGTCTTCATCAAGCATACCTTGATAGCCAATAATAAACTCGTCTTGATACATAGCTTGCAAGTCTGAGTCACGAACGCTGACTGGACTTGGCGCTGTACCATCTCCAAACACGACAGTATCACCCAATTTATTCCCAAGTACAGGAATATCACCAGCACCAACACCCTCTAGTTCATAATAATCATGTGTATAAAGTTCTGCACCAGCTAAACGAACGTTAGTATTTGATGCTACTGGTAAATGATAACGACCTAAATTAGCGAATACTTTATGCTCTCCATCACCAAATATGTCATATGCTAAACCTAATCGAGGTGCTAGTTGATTTTTCATCTCAACGAAGACTTCACCGTCAGCATTTAAGTTCTCAAAGCTTTCCCAGCGAAGCCCTATATTTAAAGTTAATTGCTCATTAACGTTCCAAATATCTTCAATGTAAAACGCATCGTTATTTATACCAAATTCACCACCAACAGCATAATTACGTACACGAGCATACCTTGCTGATTCTTCAATTGTGTAACCATTAGGTAGTACAGCACCCGCATCAAAATTTTGATACGCGTAGTAAATACCACCAGATAGATTAACCTCGCTCGATGATGTATTTTTTTCAGCATCATAACCAAAGCGAAGGTTATGGTCATCTGCAATTAACCAATCTATATCAAATCGATATTGCTCGCGTTCATCACTGTTTGTTTCGATAGTGAAAGATGCCCAACAACCTAAGCTTCTGCCTGCTGATAAATCATAAACAACTGGACAATCAGCGCCATCTGCTCTTGTTGTGTCAGTGAATTCAACTTTACCAGCCATAGCTGAAATTGATAAATAATCAGTAACATTACCGTTGTAACGAACTGACCAACTTTTACCACCTGATGCTGACTCAGAGTTTAAATCTGAATCAGAAACTTTATCGCCATTTTCATCTAAATCATAGTCAGTTTGAAACTCTGTGCTTTCATCGTTAAAAGTCCAAAAAGACAACGTGTGATCTTCGTTGATATTCCAATCAACTTTTGCAAGGTAATATGGGTCATCATCTTTACGAATACGAATACCATCACCGCGGTTGATTAAATCTTCATACTCGTTATCTCGCATTTCATATAGAGCATAAAAGAACAATGTATCTTCAATTAGTGCACCACTTGCGAAAATGTCAGTTGTACTCGATTCTCTTGAGTCCTTACTATTATCGCTTATAACATCACCAATACGGTTAGAGCATGTTTCTACAATTTCACCATCTACTATATTGTTTTGACAATCATTTGCTTGATAATAAGAGCTTGGGCGATCACCATATAATGAGCCAATATTTTGTCTATGTTGTAAGCCAAACTTGAAGTCATTTGACCCAGATTTTGTTACTGAACTGATTACCCCACCTGTAGAGCGGCCAAATTCAGCAGAATAACCACCTGTTTTAACTTGGAAAGACTCATAAGCAAGAAAAGGAACTGACGCTCCGCCAACACCATTTCTGAAATTGGTCATGTTTAAACCATTCACATAGTAAACATTCTCAGCTTGAGAAGCGCCACCAAAACTAGCTAACGAGTTACCTTTTGCATCAGAAAAGCGAGAATCACCTAAATTTACACCAGGGGCTAATAAAGCCACTGAGGTAATATCCGGAGCAACTGGTAGACGAGATAACTCATCTGCCGATATATTAAATGAAGCTTCAGAACTTGTTACATCCACTGAAGCGATTCGACTTCCTGATACAGAAATAACTTCTAAATTACCCTCTGTCATTGATACTTCTAATGAAGATACTTTACCAATACCGATTTGTATGTCTTTAAGCTGAGATGTCTGGTAACCAATCTTTTCAATCTTAATATCATACTTACCTACAGGTATTGAATTAAGATTAAATTGACCATTAGCATCAACCACTAACAGTTTTTCAAAACCATTACTTGGATTTGTAATTGTTACCGTTGCGCCAGCGATTGGGGAAGAGTTTGCCTTCTGAGTTACTAAACCTTTAATTGAACCGTCAACGTTACTAGCATAGCTAATACCACTATAAAACGTTAATGAAGAACAAACGGCAACACAGAGGGCTGCTTTTTTGAACATTTTCTTTTTGAGTTCCATTTCTTAATCCCTGTTTTATTATAATTTATGAACAACATATTAAGTTGCGTTTAAATAATAAGCTGGTTTTATCAAAAAGTAAACGTTCCTAGAAAAGATAAATCAAAACCAACTAACGTCATAAAAACAAGGGCTTATAGTCGTTTTCTAGTTGTTCAAAAGATAAGTCACCAATAAAGCGCCCAAAACTCAACCATGTTGCTAGTCCGCGTAAATCTTTAAAATGCGGGGGAACAAACTTAGGGCTTTCAATCACACCTAAATCATGAAGCTGGGAAATTAATCTAAAATCATCAATAGACAACTTACCGACTAATAACAACGGTAACTGATCGATTCGCCCTAACTGAATTGCCACACGTATTAAGTTATACACTAAAACAAAGCCTTTTATGTAGGCAATGTCTTTAGTAAACGGTAATCCTGTTGCTGTGCTGCCTCTAAATACACGCTGAGCCAACGTATAACTATCGTCTTTAGATATTCCTTGAGCTACGTAATCTCGGTATATATCAACAAATTCAGCCCCATCAATTACTTTGGTGACCGCTTGAATCCGATTAACTAATTTCGATAAGCGCCTAGGGGTAGATTTTAGAGTAATAATTTCAGTT
The DNA here is from genome assembly GCF_054960575.1 of Pseudoalteromonas sp. PSi26. Classification (NCBI taxonomy): domain Bacteria; kingdom Pseudomonadati; phylum Pseudomonadota; class Gammaproteobacteria; order Alteromonadales; family Pseudoalteromonadaceae; genus Pseudoalteromonas; species Pseudoalteromonas sp. PSi26. The sequence goes on from NZ_JBHNYT010000006.1 coordinate 251,155, forward strand.
AATACGGCTAAGCCCTCTTGTGTTACTGTTGAGCTTGGTGTGCCCTTACTTAAACAGGTTAAATAAGGTTGGGCTAAACCATTTTGAGTCGTGCCCACATGAATCCACCCTTCATGTACTTCTAATATATCTAATTCACGTTGTGAAAATTTAACATCTTGGTTTAGCTTTATATTGTTAGCACCTGCTGCTGCGTCGCTTACAATCCCATCGCTCAACATAACCTCTACATTTATACCTGGCATACTGGCATTAACTTGCTCTGATAAAATTCGCACCGCGTCGCTAGCATCTATATTTTTAGGATCATCGGGTAAAATGTCGGCCATTAATAAATTTTGCAGTGGTTGCTCTAACATATTTGCAAGCTCGGAGAGTGAAGGCTCACCCGCATGGAATAAATCTTTAGGATGACCAAAAAGCTCAACTGATAAATCATGAAATTCTGGAGTACCTCGGTACTCCAACATACTTAATACCGTTTTATATTCGCCACACATTTTACCCATATATTGAGAAATGGGGTTTAACTGACCTAACTGGTTAATAATGTTTCGGTGTAATGTTGAAAACGCTTGACGCAACTCGCTAGGCACAAAGCCTAAATCGCGCTGTTGGTAGTATGCACGATCTATTAGAGGGTTTTTTTGACACTTTTGCCTAAAAAACTCCTCTTTGATCTGTTTATCCCAATTTATTGCATCAAGAATTCGAATAGGTGTTTGAAGTGCAATTAGTTGGTCTGATAACTCACGAGTTTTAAGCAGTAACGCCTTGTCTATCATGGTGAAAACTCAATAAAAAATGAACCATGAGCATAATTTATAAACAGTAAATCGCCAAGTATTATCAATCAATTTTATCTGTTGTTTTAAGCTGATCGACCCTCATATCTAATACGTATTTAATCTTAAATTAAAGGTGTGATATATGAAAAATGAACTCGACAATAAACAAATACTTGCCGTTTACGAGCGAATACAAAAGCGCGGAGAGGTAAACGACGAAGGTAAGCATTATCAGGGCGTTACAGCGTTTTCAGATATTGATGGTTACACAATTTATTTACAGGGTAGTGGCGTCCTTTTACGCTTTGGGTTTCATAATACTTATCATCTAGATTACGAGCACGATAAACACAAAGATGATTTCTTAAAAAAATTAAACAACATTGCTAACGAAGACTAATGTATCCACGAAAAGTAAGAAAGCGCAGCGACAGTAAGCTCAACACAGCCTTTATTAATGAGGTAATAGCTGCGCTTAAATCAGATCCATCAAAACTCGCCGTCATTCAAAAAAACCTGGAACAATACAGAAGCCAACGCCATTTAAAACGAGGCTTTTTACTTGCAATAGAACGCTTTGACTGGGTATTTGAGGCAAGTGATGATGTTAATTTTATTTGTGAACAAATATTAGCTGACGACTATATCGGAAATCGTCTGAGACGTTACCCCCTTCTATTCAAAGGCGTGATTAGCGGACATTAATAGCTATTATTTATATTAAATAACATCTATACAAGCCAGATAAAAATCCTCAGGTAAATTCCGAACTAGCGTGGTTAATATTGTTTATCCAGAGCTAGTTCTCTTACCGTACCCGTACCCGTACCCGTACCCGTACCCCTAACAATACTAACCTTCCCTGAGTTATTAGTGCACTAAGTAATTGTTGTGTTTGTGCTCACTTGGATTAAAAAAATACTATTAGTACTCTAATTATTACCACTCAAATAAATTTATTCATCTTTTATTTGATAACAGGGGGTAAAGATATAATTACACTCTTAAGCATTTCCAAAATAACTCTTAAAGCACTGTTTTAAAAGGGAATTAACTATCTACCGCATCTGTTTCTATCAAGACTTCTCCTGCTGGTTTTATTAAAAATTAATCTACATTTTAGTATTTGACTATTTACTTCACCCTTGAATTGTTAGAACTATTACCTTAAGCTTATCTTTATTGAACGTTCAATTAATAAAAATCATGCCTAAAGTTGGAATGGAACCTGTCAGGCGTCAACAGTTAATTGACGCAACAATTGAGTCAGTGGCGATGCGTGGACTACAAGCAACCACCATTAATAGCATCAGTAAAAATGCAGGGTTATCGTCAGGCATTATTAGTCATTACTTTGGTGGTAAGCAGGGTTTAATAGAAGCAACTGTTCGTTATTTGCTTTCTAATCTTAAAAAAGACCTTATTGAAAAAGTTAGCAACAACACCAGCGCTACACAGCGCCTTATGTTTATTGTTGAAGCTAACTTTGCGCTTGTACAACAGCGTAGTGATACAACCAAAACTTGGTTGAGCTTTTGGGCGCAATCAATGCACGATGATGAACTTCACAGACTGCAAAATGTAAACAGTAAACGCTTGCAAAGTAATTTAGCATTTTCGTTTAAGCAATTAATGCCTATTGAGCAAGCAAAACAAGCTGCTGAACTTAGCGCCGCTATGATCGATGGCCTATGGCTAAGAGCAGTTCTTAGTAAATCAGACAAAAACCAGTTTAAACACAGTGAAACTTTAGCAAAAAGCTATGTAAATTCACTCATCAAGCAATATGGAGCCTAGCGTGAGTACACCAGTCTATCAAAACTTTATTAATGGCCATTTTCTTGCTAATCAAAGCGGTGAAACTTTTGATGTCACTAACCCTGCAACAGGTGAAGTTATTTACAGTGTTGAAGTTGCCGATGAATTTGTTCAAAACGCAGCGATTGAAAGTGCAAAACAAGGTTTTGCACAGTGGTCTAAAATGGCCCCTATTGAACGCAGCCGTATTTTATTAAACGCTGTGGCAATACTTCGCGAGCGCAACAATGAACTCGCCTTAATAGAAGTGCTTGATACCGGCAAGCCAATGCAAGAAGCAAACTGTGTTGATATAGAAACCGGCGCCGATGTAATTGAATACTTTGCAGGCCTAGCACCTGCACAAGTTGGCCAACAACAAATGGTAGGCGAAGATTTTTACTATACACGTAAAGAGCCATTAGGGATTTGTGCCGGTATTGGTGCATGGAACTACCCGCTACAAATAGCATGTTGGAAATCGGGCCCAGCCCTTGCTGCTGGCAACGCATTTATATTCAAACCATCTGAAGAAACGCCACTAGGCGCTATAAAACTTGCCGAAATTTTTGTAGAAGCTGGCGTACCTGCTGGCGTATTTAACGTAGTTCAAGGTGCAGGAGATGTAGGCCAATGGTTAACTGCACACAGTGAGATTGACAAAGTGTCGTTCACTGGCGAAGTAGGCACAGGTAAAAAAGTAGTCGCAAGTGCTTCAGGCACATTAAAAGACGTAACTATGGAGCTAGGTGGTAAGTCGCCGCTACTTGTATTTGATGATGCAAATATAGAGCAAGCAGTAAGCGCTGCCATGCTAGGTAACTTTTATACCCAAGGCGAAATTTGCACTAACTGTACACGTATTTACGTTCATAAAAATATATATCAGCAATTTATTGATGAGCTTAAAACGCGAACAGAGAAAAATATTATTGCGGGCGACCCGCAAGATTTAAACACTAACTTTGGTGCGCTTATCTCTAAAAAGCATCAAGACTTAGTAATGAGTTATGTTAATAAAGGGATTGAAGAAGGCGCAACACTGCTTACAGGTGGTTCAACGCTTTCACCTGAATCAGCGCCTAATGGCTACTTTGTTGCACCTACCGTGTTTATTGATTGCAACGATGAAATGACGATTGTTAAAGAAGAAATATTTGGCCCAGTAATGAGCGTACTTGTTTTTGAAGACGAAGACGACGTAATTGCACGGGCTAATGGTACTCACCTAGGCTTAGCCGCAGGCGTATTTACTAGCGATATTAAACGCGCACACCGTGTTATTCATCAATTACAAGCGGGTATATGTTGGATTAATGCCTATGGTAACTCACCAGCTGAAATGCCTGTTGGTGGATATAAGCAATCAGGTATTGGCCGTGAAAACGGCATCGAAACACTTGATCATTACACGCAAACTAAGTCTATTTATGTGGGCATGGCCGACATAGAAAGCCCATTTTAAGGCGTACTACTATGAGTAATCATTACGACTATATTATTGTTGGTGCGGGATCTGCGGGTTGTGTTTTAGCTAACCGATTATCTGAAGATTCAAGCAATCGTGTTTTACTGCTTGAAACCGGCGGCTGTGATAAAAGTATTTTTATAAAAATGCCAACGGCGTTGTCTATTCCTATGAATACCGATAAGTACGCATGGCAATTTCATACTCAACCAGAGCCGTATTTAGATAACCGAGAAATGCATTGCCCTCGCGGTAAAGTACTTGGGGGCTCGTCGTCGATTAATGGCATGGTGTATGTACGCGGCCACGCAAAAGATTTTGATGAATGGCAGCAGCACGGTGCTAATGGTTGGGACTACCAATCGTGTTTACCTTATTTTCAAAAAGCGGAAAGCTTTTACCTTGGTGAAAACACATACCGAGGTGGTAAAGGCCCACTTGGCGTTAATAACGGTAACGAAATGCAAAACCCATTGTACACCACATTTATAAAAGCCGGTGTAGAAGCGGGTTACGCTAGTACAGACGATTATAACGCGTCGCAGCAAGAAGGCTTTGGCCCAATGCACATGACCGTTAAAAACGGTGTACGTAGCTCGGCTTCTCGTGAATATTTAGACCCTGTAAAATCGCGTAGTAATCTTACTGTCATTACCGGTGCACTTGCTCAAAAAGTGATTCTTGACGGTAAAAAAGCCACGGGTATTGAGTACAAAGTAAACGGTAATGTTCAAACAGCACATGCAGCAAAAGAGGTGGTTTTAAGTGCAGGCCCTATTGGTTCTCCGCACATATTACAGCTCTCTGGTATTGGTGATAAAGACATTCTAGAAAAAGCTGGCGTTAAAGTTAATCACCACTTACCGGGTGTGGGTCAAAACTTACAAGACCATCTTGAATTTTACTTTCAATACAAATGTAAGAAGCCAATTACACTAAACGGCAAATTGGGTCTTATTTCTAAGGGCTTAATTGGTGCTAAATGGTTCTTTACCCGAAAAGGTTTAGGCGCGACTAACCACTTTGAGTCGTGTGCATTTATTCGCTCAAAGCCCGGTGTTGAATGGCCTGATATTCAGTATCACTTTTTACCAGCGGCTATGCGTTACGATGGGCGCAGTGCATTTGCAGGTCATGGTTTTCAAGTTCACGTAGGTCATAACAAACCAAAAAGTCGTGGCAGCGTTACTATTCAATCAGCTAACCCTGAGCAACCGCCACAAATTTTGTTTAATTACTTACAACACAAAGACGACATTGAAGGCTTTAGGGCCTGTGTTCGTTTAACTCGCGACATTATTGAGCAAAGTGCCTTTGACGATTACCGGGATGAAGAAATTCAACCAGGTAAACATATTCAAACAGATGAAGAAATAGATGCCTTTGTACGCCAAGCCGTAGAGAGTGCTTACCACCCTTCTTGCTCATGCAAAATGGGTGAAGACGACATGGCCGTAGTTAATTCAAATACGCAAGTGCACGGTATTGAAGGTTTACGTGTTGTTGATTCGTCAATATTTCCGACAGTACCTAACGGCAACCTGAATGCACCTACAATCATGGTTGCAGAAAAAGCGGCTGACATCATTTTAGGGAACGTTGCTTTACAAAAAGCAAATGCTGATGTTGCTATGACTCAAAACTGGCAAGAAACACAGCGTGCAGCAAAAATTTAATCAGCTACTCAAAGGGTTAGCCTCGTCAGACTAACTCTACGGGCCTTGCAGTGGCTAACAATATAAATTGGTTATGTTGTAATAATGCAAGATTGAACAATAAAAACGGAGTGCTTATGAATAACTCACTATTGGAGGGTACGAATGACCATTTGGCTTAATGCTGGTATTATTTTTACCCTACTTGCAATTACTATCATTTTATTAAAATGGGGTAATGTACGTGTTGTTGGTGTTACACCAGTTAAAACACTTACCTTTATCGCCATACTCTTTACCTCAGGCCTTGATGTTGGCCTTATAATGTTTCCTTTAACTGAGTTTGCAGGTTATGCAGACATAAAAGCAAGCCCAGAATACGCGTTTGCAAATCCACTGGCCATTGAGTTTGGTTATTGGGGATTTTTAATCTGGGGATTTTACTTTCTTACGTGCTTTTATTTCTGTGTAATAGAACCTAAAGTTAAATTTTTCGAAATACCTTGGGTAAAGTTTATTAATAATGTGGTTATTATTGGTACATGTGCTTTTACCTCATACCTTTTACTTTCTAACCTTCCATGGTATCTGCCAGAGATTGGGGATGGTTCAAGTATTGTTTCTGAGTTTTACTTAATTGTATTTGCAGCAATTTGTTTTGCCGTGTATTCAAGTACCGATATAAAGTACGTACGATTTTTAAGTATTGCTACTACTTGGTTATTTATAGCACTAATTGGCTTTATGTGGGTAGGTGCGTTTGTATTGGGTGACAGTGAAATGTCAGCATTCACAGATAACTTAGCCTCTATCGGCACATACTTTGCCAACATAAATGAATTTGTTTTACCGCTTAACGATTACCATGAGTTTTATTTATTTTGGTGGTTTGCTTGGAGCATTATGATTGGTCAGTTTACCTCTCGTTTTGTCGGGGGGTTAAAAACTTATCAAGTACTAGGTGCTATGCTAATTTTCCCTTCAATACCAATTGCAATCTGGTTTAGCGTACTTTACCACTACCACGAAGCGGGTATTCCAACTCAAGGTATTAAAAACTTTGCCATGGTGTTTGTAGGTATTGTGTTTGTAATTAACTCACTCGACTCGTTAGTGCGTTTATACACAGACAACTTAAACATCACTGTAAAACGCTTTGGTAAAGCGAAGTATATGATTGGAAACATCCTTGCGCTTTCATTATTAACATTATTGTTCAAGCTAGAATTTTTACAAATACAGTGGGTAGGTGCATTAGTGATTGCCTTGTTCTTCCTGTGTGCTGGCTTTATTGGCTACAGTAAGTTTAAAACAGTTAAGAATATTGATAGCTCACCAAAAACAAACAAGATTGACTACACTAAAATTGAGACTCAAAGTTAGGGACATATAATGAATAACAAACTAAAACAACTTGCAGTAGTATTGCCATTCGCACTTTTATCGACAACGGCAGCTGCAGACTGGTCAACAACAATTACAGCAGCATCTGATTACACGTTTAACGGTGTAAGCCAAACAGATAACGACCCTGCATTACAAGCTAGTTTAGATTATGCTTTTGATAATGGCGTGTATGCCGGTGTATGGGCGTCAAACGTAGATTTTGGTGATGATACTGATTTTGAACTAGATGGCTATGTTGGTCGCTATGTACAATTAAATGACAAGTTTAGCGTTGACTACGGTATTGCATACTACACATACCAAGGTAATAACAGTGATGGAAATTACCCAGAGGTTTACACTAAATTTGGTTACGCCAGTGATTACGGCCAAACAGAACTTAACTTTTGGTACAGCTGGGATTATTTTGGAACAAGTGCGGGTCATGTAGTTTCGATGATTGCTCATACTTATGAACTTGCACCAAATCATGCAATACGTGCAAGTTTTGATATATCTAATTCACTTGACGGTGAAAAATGGGCCTGGGATGTAAACCAAAAGAAATCGTACAGTCACTACCGTCTTGCTTATCAAACAAGTTACGAAGGCTTTGGTATTGAAGTAGCCGCTGAAAATACTAGCCTTGATTACGATTATGCCGATGAACGCATCGTGCTGGCAATTTCAAAAACATTTGATTTATAAAGATTAAGTAATTTTAACTTTGACCATTAAAGTGACGAACCATGACTCAGTTCGTCACACTGACAAAAGCCTCATTATGAGGCTTTTTTATTGTTTAAATACTCAATTAATGCGCTTGAGGTCAGCGGCCTTGAAAAGTAATAGCCCTGTAAATAAGATACGCCAAGTTGAGTAAGCTTTATGCACTGTGAAGGTGTTTCAACCCCTTCTGCAATAACATTAAAATTAAGTGAACTTGCCATTTGCACTACTGCGTTAACAATGCTTAAGCCTCTTTCATCCTCATCTTGAACAAAACTTTTATCTACTTTTACAATATCAACACCAACATCAAGCATACTTGATAAAGAAGAATAACCTGTGCCAAAGTCATCTATTGAAATTCTAACCCCCTGCTCTTGTAATGATTTAACTACATACAAAAATGTATGCTTATCATTTGCAAAAACAGATTCTGTTACTTCTAAATGAAGTTTATGAGCAGGAAAATTCAAATCAGCCAAAATGTTCTTAACCTTATTGGCAAACTCTATATCTTTTAGTTGCACAACAGATACATTAATACTGACTGATAAATCTGGCGCTAATTGTTGAAAGGAAAGTGCTTGTCGACACGCCGTTTCGATTACCCAAAAGCCTATTTTTGAAATTAACCCATACTGCTCTGCAATAGGTATAAATTCGTCAGGAGGAATGTTTTCTCCTTTTAGTTGCCAGCGAATAAGCGCCTCAACTGCGTAAATATCACGTGTGTTAGAATCAATAATGGGCTGGTATACCAACGAAAAACAATTATTAGCAAGCGCCGTTAAAAGCTCTTCGCTAAGTAGGCGTTTTCTTTCTAATTCTGAACGAAGCGACTCGCTAAAAAAACTAATTTGCCCACGATTCACTCTCTTTTGGTGATACATTGCTATATCGGCATTTAAAATTAAGGCATCCAAGTCTCTACCATGCTCTGGGTAAAGTGCAATGCCTATGGTTGCACCTACTCGTGCGCCATGCTCTGTTTCTGGATGATCTTGTGTAATTGCATCAATAATTTTTTTGGCAAAATCGTAAGTATTTCCTTTGCACACAAAATCACTTAAAATTAAAAACTCATCGCCGCCCCAGCGGCACTTTTGCTGATTATGATCACATACATCAGATATACGTTTCGCCGTTCTTTTTAATACGTTATCACCGACCTTGTGACCCATTACATCATTTATGTTCTTGAACCCATCTAGGTCTATAAAAAATAGCGCAAAAGGTGGATCTGGATAATGTTTAATTCGGTTTTTTGCATCATTTAAAAATGCATTACGATTCAATAATTGGGTCAGTGAGTCAGTATTTGACAGATGCATTATTTCTTTAGTGCGCGCGTCAACTCTTAGCTCCATTCTTTCAAGTAAATCACTATTTTGATTTTTTAAATGTATCGCCTGCTGTGTAAATGCAGATGCTTTATTAAGAGTTAATAAGTTAATTGAGCCATAGCCAATACCTAAAAAGCCAAGTACATTTTCGTAATAATTTGCAGACATTATTAACACTAAAGCGTAAGGAAATAACAGAATAAAAGCATAAGCAAAACAGGTCAGCTTATGTGCAGACAACACATTAGCAGAACCTCCGGCTAGAGCAGATAATATAATTATGATACTCGTGGCTTCTAAAGGTTCAAAAGAAGTGTGAAAATACAAGGAATAACAGCACCATACAATGGCGGTTATAATAACCCCTGTTGAAAATTTTAGTAGGTCATATTGGGTGGCACATTTGTCTGTTTTTAAAAAAATACGGATATCTAAAAATCGAATCCCCAAAACGAACAGCATAATAAGCCACCAAATTAGCTTATCGTTATAGTTTAATAACCCGCCTTTATTAAAACTAAAGGTAATACAGGCGCTGGCAAATAAAGTAACGAGTAAACCTGAATAAGCGTTCTCGTAAAGTAACCTAACAGTATCATTAAGGTTTTCTTTGATCAGGGAGCTTCGATGCATATTATCTAAGCCTTAACATCTAGTTTTTATTATTTATGTAATTAAAGCTATGCCTTAATTAAAAATTGTCCAGTAAACGCCTTAGTAACACATTTTTATTTAGAAATTTCCCAGGCACTAGAACCCGATGCAGATAAATTAGCATTATTATTGCGTAATATTTTGTTTCCGACATTAATGGAAGACTCTGGCCGACTCACTAAATAACCTTGAACTGAGCTCACACCTAATTTTTTTACAAGCTCAAATTGGGCAATCTCTTCCACACCTTCAGCGACTATTTTTAGACCCAACCTTTGGCCTAGCTCACTAATGGTATTGAGTATGTCATTATACTTTTTACTTTTATTAGCTTGAGTTATAAACGAACGATCAATTTTAATAACATCAATAGGTAAATCTGCAAGGGTGCTTAAAGAGCTAAATCCGGTACCAAAATCGTCTATAGCAATAGTTACACCGTCTTCTCTTAGCTTACTCAACTCATCGATAATTCTAGTACTTGCCTGAATAAAGGTAGACTCTGTCACCTCAAGCATTAAAGACGTTGCGGGTAAGCCGGTACTTTTAAGGATTTTTGTGATCCAATCATATATGTCACGGTGTTTTAACTGAATACCTGAAATATTCACCGATATTTTTACTTTGCGCATACCTGCATTATGCCACGCGGCCATTTGCCTACATGACTCAAGCATAATCCAATCACCCAACTCTAATATTAAATTTGACTCTTCAGCAATAGGAATAAATTCGGCAGGTGAAATCATGCCTTCAACAGGGTGATTCCAGCGTGTGAGTGCTTCAAAATAGTCAATCATGCAATCTTCTACGTGCACGATGGGCTGAAACGATAGATAAAAATCTTTACATGCAATAGCTAAACGAAGCTCTTCGAGTAAATAATGATAGCGGCGCATTTTGTTACCCATTTCAGGGGAATACACTTTAAAAATCCCCTTACCGTCACTTTTAGCTCGATACATTGCTACATCTGCCAACTGCAACAATGCTTGTGGTGTAGATGCGCTTTCTGGATAAGTAGCAATACCAATGCTTGCACTAATTTTTACAATTTTATTGCCAAGTACAAAGTCTTTTTCAAGCTCACTAAGTACTTGTTTTGCTATGTCGACTACCTTGTCGCTTTCATCCAACGATTCAATAAAAATAGAAAACTCGTCCCCCCCTAAACGCGATAAATTTTGTTCTAACTGGTTTGCAGAATTGATATTACTCAACTTATGGTGACGCAATACATTAGCTAATCGCGTGGCAACTTGCACCAGTATTTCGTCGCCAAAACTATGACCAAATGAGTCGTTAACTTGCTTAAATCCATCGAGATCTATAAATAATAATGCACAAGTAAGTTCTTTTTGACCGGTTTGGTTTATATGCCTACCAATATGCTCAATGTAGGCATGTCTATCGATGAGTTGTGTTAATTTATCTTGGCATATGCTTGTTTGTGTTTGTTTAACATAATTCACTACATGCATATTTAGGGTAGTAATAGATTTACTTAAATTACTAATACCATTAGGGTTTTGAGTAGGTTCAATATCTAAATTAAACGACTCTAAAAGTTTATTAGCCTGCTGATTAAGTTGACTTAGCTTATGTTTGTGATTTTGTTTCCTGCTTTGTTTTTTTATGTAAACAGCAAGCAAAAGTAGACAAGAGAAGAAAACAATAATGTTTTTAGGCGACGTTAACACCATCAAAATGAGTGCGTTTTTATCAGCCGCAATAAAATGTTGTTCCGTTGTTTTAACAAGGAGTAATGTTTGAGAATCACTTTCAATTGTATAGTGTCCGCTTAGAACCGGGTTATACCAAGGGGCAATATCTAAACTGGTACTGCTTATGTCAAATTTTTTAACACTAAAATTAGACTGAAACAGATTGGTACGGCTTATTTGGCTCGTTAATTCAGCATTTAGGTAAAAGCAAAATAACAAAGTGAATAAGGAAATTAATCCAACATGCTTTAATTTGTTCATGAGAAATTCCCTAACAATACTAACTCCTTAATGACTAAATGCTCATTATATCTCCTATTTCTATTTGTAAGCAATTATTTATGTGAAGTATGTTGATTTTTTGTGCGAGTATTTTTGCAGAGTAGACTGAAAAAAGCAGGTTTATAGGTACTACGAGAGGTGTAAGGCTAAAATAGAAAGTTTTGAATGGGCGCTCATACCCCCCCCTATTTCGCCTGCTTATGAGCTTACATTACTTTATTAAAGCTGCCATGCATAACTTAACTTTGTGAAAAAAGTGCGTTGGTCACGTTCTATATTTTCGAGTGTATCGTCTTGATACCCCCTATCTGAGTAACCTAAGTAAAATAACGTTTGCGCGTTAATCTTATACGAATAAACCAGTTGGCTACCATAGTCTTTATTTGTTTGGCTTACTTGGTAAAAATATGCATCTTTGTTTCTGTCTATATCTTCAACTTGTAAAATTAGCTTTAACATAGATCGCATGTTAAATTTATAATGCAGCCTAAAGTCGACTAAATTTGCTGTATAAACGCGGCCATCTCGTGGATTATCTAACTTACTATAACTATGCCTTATATCCACTTGCCAATGATCGTTTATATCCCAAACTGCTTGGGTTTGTGTATTAATTACATCGCCAAGCTCTAAATTTGTATAGTCAATACGGCTTGCATACTCTAGATAAAACGATAGGTTCAAGTCTTTAGTGGGTTTAAGTGAAGTATAAAGGTAACCTATATTTTGATTGTAAAACTCATCGTAATAACTCTCTTTACGATGAATAAAGCCAATATTAAATAAAGACTGCTTTTGACCCTTAAAACTTAAAAAGCCTTCGTATTCTTCCTCAAGCAAGTCACCACTTTGCGACCAGGTTTTATCCCAATCAGCTTCATATGACCATGACGTAATTAAATCTAACTCATCTCGATACCACGTTTGGCCGCCGCCAATTAGCACCTTTTCATAATCAACTTTTGCTTGATACCCTAAATCGGTGCGATAATCCTCGCCAATATTTTCATAGGATGTGAAAAGTTTATAGTCTCGCTTGTCACGGGTTAATTCAATTGCATAAGCCTGATCTGACTGCGTTTTAGAAAGGCCATAGTTATCAACTAAAAAGTCTGAATTTCGCGTATCAGCTGATGATAGTTGATAAAGCAATGTGTCAGACTGGTTAAACCAATAGCTGCCATCAACTGATAACACCGTATTACGATAATTATCGCTTTGTCGGTGCGTACTTGATATACCTAACGTGCCTTGATCACCCAAGTCATATTGATAACGGCCAACTGCTGCCTGTGTTTTCTCATTCAGTGAGGCAAAACCAGAACCCTGATTTGTTGGTAATAGGATATTGCTGTTCTCGTCATCAGCTAGCATAAGTGCATAGCTATGCCCGTCCGTTTTGCCGGTTAACTTTGCCCCTAAAGTTGGCTCTGCAATGGTTCGAGTGTATAAAAGCTCAAACAAGCTACTTTTAAAATAAGAGGCACCATCTAAAAAGAAAGGTCTTTTCTCTGCATAATAAATTGAGTAGGTTGTGTTCACGTCAAGCTCAAGAGAATCAGTCTCTACCTGCGAAAAGTCAGGATTAATAGTCGCATTTAACACCGCGTCTTTTGTTATTCCCCAGCGTAAATCTAAACCGGCCTCAGTATCTATGTCACCGTTCTCCCAGTCACCGGGAACTTGTGCTTTATCATCGTGGCGAAGTGCTGTGAGCGTTGGGGTAAGTTGAACATTTTTACTAGATGCTAATTCGCTCAAGCCAGTTAACTTATCAAACTGACACAAGCTACATTTAACATCCCGATCAAACCCCATATTCGATATTTGATAGAGTACATCCCTAGGGTAGTTTCTCATTAATAAAAACCCCCACGTTAAATCTTTTTTATTTTCTGGAAAGCGCAGTGCTTTAAAAGGAATACGCATTTCAACTACATAACCTTTATCGGTGATTTTTCCGGCACTATCCCAAATTGCATTCCACGACGGATCAGACTGCCAACCATCGGTATCGCTCATGCGTAAATCGCCTTGTGCACCTAACGGGTTAACAAAAAACTCATAGCCTGAGCGCTCATCATTAAAGGTATCTAATACGAGTATGACAGTATCATCTTGCCAAAGGGTATCTCGGTCACGAAGTGAAGCACGTATTTGATCTGGCTCCGGATCGTACGCAATAAAACCAACATACAAATTTGTGCCATCTTCGTACATGTAGGCATCGGTTTTTACCGGAGGTGTGCCTCTTTCATTAGGCTCATCTTGAACGAGTAAAGGAACATAGGTCGCTTTTTTCCAATGCGCTTCATCAAGTACGCCATCAACACTGATATTTTGATTGATTCGTGCTAGCGATACCTGCTCTTTTTCTGCAAATACACAGAAGCTATTAAATAGGAGAAAAAAGGATAAAAGTAAAAGCGTGAGTGGTTTTTTTATAGTTATAAAGTACTGCATAAACATCCATTTAGAACAACTTTACCCAATATGAGTAATTTCTAAGCCGGAGTGTAATTTAAGCAGGTACATTTGTTAATACCTTGCAAACAAAATTTCGCTAAATATTAACTAATTAATAATAAAGGGTTATTTTAATTACACGGTTAAGTGTCGAGTAACTTTAGCTTATTCTCAACTCCATTCCATGTGTCAGCATCATCAGGGGCAGATTTGACTTGGGTAATGCGCGGCCAAATTAAGGCAAGCTCTGCATTAAGTTCGGTGAACTCTTTTTGAGAGTCGGGTAACTCATCTTCTTGATAAATTGCTTCAGCTGGGCATTCCGGTACGCATAATCCACAATCAATACAATCAATTGGGCTAATTGCTAGAAAATTAGGGCCTTCAAAAAATGCATCCGCAGGACACACTGATACACAATCGGTGTACTTACATTTTATGCAATTTTCAGTAACTACAAACGCCATAAATTTTTTGTACCATAAAGCTAATTTAACTATGGGCGATCATACCCTTTCACCTCAAAAATACAATAAATAACTGCCATATTTAGCTAATTTAACGTAGTATATGCGCCCTTAAAGTAAAGCCAATTCGTGCCCTACACTTTCTTATTGTGAGCGGAGAAACACCCGCTAAGACACCAAATAGAGATAATAATGATACGTTTAACTGAAATAAAATTACCACTTGATCATGATGAAAATGCCATTGGCCAAGCCATTATCAACAAACTAAAAATACAACCTGCACAATTACACAGTTATAACGTATTTAAACGCGGTTATGATGCTCGTAAAAAAACAGCCATATTACTCATCTACACCCTTGATATAGAAGTTGATAACGAAGCTGAGCTTTTAGCCGCATTTGCAAAAGATCAACATGTGAAAACAGCGCCCGACACATCCTATAAATTTGTAGCTCAAGCAAACGAAAATATCACCGAGCGTCCTGTTGTTATTGGATTTGGCCCCTGTGGTTTGTTTGCAGGCTTAGTGCTTGCCCAAATGGGCTTTAACCCAATTATTGTTGAGCGTGGCAAAGAAGTACGTGAACGTACCAAAGACACCTTTGGCTTTTGGCGAAAAAAAGCACTAAACACCGAATCTAATGTGCAGTTTGGTGAAGGCGGCGCAGGTACATTCTCAGATGGAAAATTATACAGCCAAGTAAAAGATCCAAAACATTATGGACGCAAAGTTATTGCTGAATTTGTTGAAGCCGGCGCACCTGAAGAAATTTTGTATGTAAGCAAACCTCATATTGGTACCTTTAAACTCGTCACTATGATTGAGAAAATGCGCGCTCGTATTATAGAGCTTGGCGGAGAAATTCGCTTTAGCACACGTGTAGACGATATCCACTTAGACGACGGTCAAGTAACAGGCCTTACCCTTTCTAACGGTGAACATATTGAAACACGTCACGTTGTACTTGCTGTTGGGCACAGCGCACGCGATACCTTTAAAATGATTCATGACAAAGGAATATATATTGAGGCCAAACCATTTTCAGTTGGCTTTAGAATTGAGCACAAGCAATCTATGATTGACGAGTGTCGCTTTGGGCCAAATGCCGGAAACCCAATTTTAGGCTCTGCCGATTACAAACTTGTGCACCATTGCAATAATGGTCGCACTGTATACAGTTTTTGTATGTGCCCTGGTGGCACTGTAGTCGCTGCAACATCTGAAGAAGGCCGTGTTGTAACCAATGGCATGAGCCAGTATTCACGCAGTGAACGCAATGCAAATAGTGCTATTGTTGTGGGTATTTCACCTGAAAAAGATTTCCCTGGTCACCCTCTTGCGGGTATTGATTTGCAGCGCAAATTAGAAGAGCAAGCTTACAAGTTAGGCGGCGAAAACTACGATGCACCAGCTCAGCTTATTGGCGACTTTTTAAAAGGCAAATCTTCTGCTGATTTAGGGGACGTAAAACCCTCTTACACACCCGGAATTAAGTTAACTGATCTTAGTAACGTATTGCCTGATTTTGCAATTGAAGCGCTTCGTGAGGCTATCCCTGCTTTTAACAAGCAAATACGTGGGTTTTCTACTAATGATGGGCTACTAACGGGTGTAGAAACACGCACGTCATCACCCATTAGTATAAAGCGCGATAGAAGCTATCAAAGCATTAACACCAAAGGGCTTTACCCTGCAGGTGAAGGCGCAGGCTACGCTGGCGGTATATTATCAGCGGGTATTGATGGCATAAAAGCAGCCGAAGCTGTTGCGCTATCAATGCTCGAAAACGCTTAAACGCTATATTCAGTTAATTATCGTAAAGCCTCACATTGTGGGGCTTTTTTGTGCTAAAAGTAACCAAACAATTATTTGCGTGCTTTTTTATGTTAAAAATATTATTAGGATTATTAACCTGTGTCGTTGCTTTATACACTTCAGCACACGAGCTAAAAACAATAGATGAAATTCACTTGGCGTACAAAAATAATACAATTAATGCCCAGCAACTTACCCAACATTATATTAATCGTATTAATAAACTTAATCCTCAATTCAATGCGGTCATTAATGTTGAGCCTAGTGCAATTACGCAAGCTAAAAAAATTGATGAGCTTAGTGCTCAAGGGCTGTGGGCTGGGCCTCTTCATGGAATACCCGTACTTTTAAAAGATAACATAGAAACCATAGGCTTATTACCAACAACAGCAGGCTCGTTAGCACTTAAAAATAATATTACTAATAATGATGCCTTTGTGGTTAAGCAGTTACGTAATGCTGGTGCCATTATTTTAGGTAAAACTAATTTAAGTGAGTGGGCTAACTTTCGATCGTCTTACTCATCATCAGGATGGAGTGCCGTTGGCGGACAAACACACAATGCTCATGACATAACTCGTAATCCCTGTGGTTCGAGCTCGGGATCAGCTGTTGCCATCGCACTTAACTTTGCCCCTGTAGCCCTTGGCACAGAAACCGATGGCTCTATTACCTGCCCTGCTTCTGTAAACGGTGTTTATGCTATAAAGCCGAGTATGGGCCAAGTATCGCGCTCTGGTGTAGTGCCTCTTTCTGGTAGCCAAGACAGTGTTGGACCAATGACACACTCATTAAAAGATGCCCGCCTTGTATTATCAGTTCTACAAGGTCGCGATACGCTCGATACTTCAACGCATAGCTTTAAAATGCAAGCATTACCAGATGCTAAAAAGTCATCATTAGTTATTGGTGCACTGCCAAGTGATAAGTTTACAGTAGAAACACAGCGTTTATACAAAAAACAGCTCTCAGCGCTCCAACAGGCAGGTCATACAGTGGTCAACGTTAACATATCTGATGACTTAGCCACACTTTTTGTCGATGAATATTACGTGTTACTTTATGATTTTAAGAATGAAATAAACCAGTATTTAGCAAATACCCCTGACCAAGTGAAGGTAAAAAGTTTAAGTGCATTGATTGATTTTAATAAACAAAACAAAGCAGCTGAAATGCCCCATTTTGGGCAAGACATTTTAATACAAGCCAACGCTATCGACTTAACGCAAACAGACAAATACCAAAAAACTAAACAGCGTTACCGCACATTAGCCACCGCTGCCATTACTAATTTATACAAAAATAATAATGTGGATGTAGTCATTGCTCCAACCACATCGCCTGCGTGGAAAACAGACTTGGTAAATGGTGATAACTTTAAAGGCAGTAGTAGCTCTTTATCAGCAATTGCCGGCACAACTCATATAACTCTTCCTGTTGGTCAAGTCAGTGGACTACCTGTTGGGTTATCTATTATTGCAAATAAAAACCAGCAACAAACGGCCTATCAGCATGCTCAACTAATCGACGAAGCTTTTATTTCGACCATAAAAAAACCTGAGTAAA